>CAZRUT010000288.1:0-1510 GCA_964603215.1 uncultured Nitratifractor sp. | reverse complement strand
AACCATTTTGGACAACTTCGCGGCATTCAAAAAACTCCACCCGGCATACAAAACCATTACCAAAGCAAGCTTGCTGGATGGTTTGAGTATCCCGCAACACCCCGGTGCCGTCAAAGCCTTCAAAGAGGCCGGCATCCTCAAATAGGATTTCCTCTCTGCCCCGCACCTCCGCTACGGCGGGGTACGGTGTTTATCCAAAACGTTTGCATCAGGATGGTGAGAACAAACGTTTTGCACAGACACCAAAAAATGAGGAGGAGTCATCATGAAAAAGCAGCACGATCATACCGACGAATACCTGAAGGACATTCAGGAAAGCAATCAAGAAGCGCTGGATACACTGGCGCAGCAGGGCGACGGAATACCGCCCAGCGAGATGCGGATGGATTACGAAGAAGATCTCATCAGCGAACTGGAGGGGCAGCGCGAGTTTGAAAAAGGCTCCCTGTACGGATGGCTGGTTGCCATCGTGGCATTTAGCTGGTCGTTGTTTCAGCTCGCGGTGGTCATCTTCCCGGTCAACAGTGTCTATATTCGATCCATCCACTTGGCTTTTGCACTGGCGTTGGCATTTACGGTCTATCCCATTCTCAAGCGCCCCAGCCTGCGAAAAAAAATCACATGGTACGATTATATTTTTGCGATTGTGGCTGTTGTGGCTGCCCTCTATCAATGGTATGCCTATAACGATTTGGCCATGCGCTCAGGCGCCTGGACCCCTCTGGATATCATCATCGGGGTGACCGTAATTTTTGTGGTACTCGAAGGTGCCCGACGCGTCATGGGACTGCCGCTTCCGGTCATTGCAATTCTCTTCTTGATTTATGATATTTTTGGCCCCAACATGCCTGAGCTGATTGCACACAAAGCCGTCAGCCTTAACAAACTGATGGGGCAGATGGTACTCACGACCGAAGGGATCTTCGGCGTGCCACTTGGGGTCAGCTCGGCCTTTGTCTTTCTCTTTGTGCTGTTTGGCGCCCTGCTCGACCGTGCCGGTGCCGGTGAATATTTTATCAACCTTGCCTATACCATGCTGGGACGCTTTGACGGTGGCCCTGCCAAAGCGTCCGTCGCAGCATCGGGTCTGATGGGCATCATTTCCGGCTCTTCGATCGCCAACACAGTCACCACCGGGACCTTTACCATTCCCCTGATGAAAAAACTGGGCTTTCCCGCCCACAAAGCCGGAGCCGTCGAAGTTGCTTCCTCGGTCAACGGCCAGCTGATGCCGCCCATTATGGGGGCTGCGGCCTTTATCATCGCTGAGTTCCTGGGATTGAGCTACACGGACGTGGTCTTTGCGGCATTTGTCCCGGCATTTACCAGCTATTTTGCCCTCTTTTATATCGTTCATCTTGAAGCAAAAAAACAAGGAATCAAGGGCGAAAAGGGATTGGGAAGGGTCTGGCCGATCTTCATACGGGGGATTCACTACATTGTGCCGATCGGCTTCCTGATGTATACCCTGATTATCCTCCGCCGCTCCGCGCAAAGTGCGGCGTTTAAT
>CAZRUT010000287.1:0-1513 GCA_964603215.1 uncultured Nitratifractor sp. | reverse complement strand
ATAGACAAACGAGCACCCCCCAGCAGTTCTGAATCAACTAACTTATCAAAAACGTAATCCGCCGAGCCCACCAGCCCTGCGGCCAATCCAATCCCAAGAAACAGAAAAGTCCCCGTATTCATCTCGACAATCAACAGCACCAATCCCAGTGCCACCCAATGCCACCAGACGACCTGTTCACTGAGCAATGCCAACATAGCAACCTCCTGCATGTGATGGGTTATTATAGCACAATTGCGTCACGCTACTTGCTCCAGCACTTTTTTCACCAGGCCTTCTGTCTGCCCATCGAGGTACACGACCGATAATTTTGACAGGTCAGGAGCCTGCGTGCATCCGCTCATGACATCCAATTGGCCAGATTGCAGGCGCACTGCCGTGGGCAGAGAGCATCCGACAGCTTCTTGGGGGCGTGTTGCGTTCATGCAGCCAAAAGGGTTGGGTGGAACGTCGGATTTATTGATTCGGGACGCCTCTAATCATATGAGGGGGGAAGATTGGGAACGGGGTGGACACCGCCAAAGCGGCATCCGGAGGGGGTGGCAATTACTTCGCAAGCTTGCTGATGTACTCACCGAGGGCTTTCATGTCGTCAGCACTCATGTTGGCCTGACCTTTCATGACGCCGCCCATACCGTGCTTGTTGAGCGTACCGGCTTTGTAGCCTTCGAGGTCTTTGACGACATCGGCAGCAGCCTTGCCGGCAATCGGATCGGATTTGCCCAGGGCTTTTGTCTTGCCGTCTGCTCCGTGGCAGCCGGCACATTTGGCGAACAGAGCGGCTCCATCAGCCATTGCGAGTGATGTTCCTGCGAGGATCAATGCCAATGCAAGTTTTTTCATGTGTGTCTCCTTAATGTTTTGGTACGGCGTTATTATAGCATGCAATTGTGAATCTATCGTGAAAAATGGCCCATCAGTGCAATTTTCCCTGTACGGTGTAACGTTTCCAGTAAATCTCAAGCGCTTGATCAAGTGTCGCGTCGTCCAGAGAGAGCGGCGGGTGGAGCGGATGGGTTGCAAAAAAAGATTCCTCCATGACCGCACTGTCGCGGCGCGGATGGCGCAGAAAATATTTCAATCCCGCTTTCATATTTTCATGTCCGCTGTACACCAGCAATGCATGCATGAACGTACTGCGCAACGCAACCTGCTCCCGACGGTGGCAGGGGATACATGTCCGATCAAACGCATTGCCGGCATGCAGCACGATGCCACACCCCACCAGCAACACAGCCAGCTTGTAACGCCACTTATCCATCTTCACTCCAATGCAACGCAATGGTCGTCCCCCGGCCCGGTTCCGATTCGACGGCAAGATCCAGGCCGTAGTGATCGACAATGCGGCGCACAATGCTCAGCCCAATCCCAAACCCCCCTTCGGTCTCATCAAAGCGGCTGTAGCGGTCAAAAATGTGCGGCAGTGTTTCGGGGGCAATGCCGATCCCGGTATCGGCAATCACCAGTCGGCCGTGATCCAGGACGACACGGATGGTCCCGCCCCGCCGGTTGT
>CAZRUT010000286.1:0-1566 GCA_964603215.1 uncultured Nitratifractor sp. | reverse complement strand
CGCCGGGCTGCAAAATCGTGAGATAGCCCCGTGCTCCCAATTCCAAAATGGCGGCTGAAAAGTCCTTTTTGTCGGCAAATTTATCATATATCAGACCCGATTGAAGGAGGCTGATCCCATCGGGTGGGTAATACTGTGGCGCAATGGAGCCGGCACGGTCTTCGGCCCCAAATTGCCGCGCATACCGCCACAGAAGCAGAAAAAACCCCACCGCGGCCCCCCAATGCCAATTGCCCAACAGACGATCCAGCCAGGAGCTGCGAAGCCCATCAGCGCTTTGCTGCAAAATGCCTCTGGGATAGTTGGCCTCCACAGTCAGGGCTTCGTGCGGCGCAAGATGGTCAACATGAAAACGGATATGGTGATTGTCAACCCATTGGTAATCGGCACGCGAATCGGTGGAACCGTACGATCCGGTGAATACCTGTATCCGAACGGCATCCCGGTCAAGCGTATCGGGAAGAAACAGGTCGGCGATGGCATGCTGGGTGGGGATTTCCGATCCGGATCCGACGGCATTCCAGCGGATGGCTTCCATCCCGCTGAATGCTGAAGGGTACACGCCGCGTTTGGCATCGTAGCGGAGATGATAGGTGTGCAGTCCGGTGATGGTTTTGCCGGGGTTTCCGATCCGAAAACGGGCCATTGTACCGCCGGAGTGCGACGCAATTTCGCTTCGAACAAACGGAACCGGCTTCCCATCAGCCGTGGCTGAAAAGTGCGCGAAACCAACTGGAATTTTGGGACCATATCGATCGGTGCGGATGGTCAAGGGGATGTCACGAAAGATACCGTGACGCTGCAGCGTACCAAAATCATACCGGATGGTCTCCTCGATGTGGAGCGCCCCGGAAGGATGGACGGTGATGGCAGTATGGTAAGTCGCAATCGATTCGGCTGCTGCCCGAGTACACAATAGCCCCGCGCCCAGCAGCCATGCAATCCAAAAGCGCCGCATGGGTATCAGGAGAGATCGATTTTCGGCATGGTTTTGACCGCGTCGGCTTCGCTGCTCTCAAGTTCAAAATAATCACGGGGCGTAAAGTGATATTTTTGTGCAATCATCACATCCGGGAATGATACGAGTTTGGCGTTGTAGTCGCGGACAATAGCATTGTAGTAGCGGCGGGCGTTTTGGATCGCATCTTCAATCCGGCTCAGTTCCGATTGCAGGTTGAGAAACTGCGTATCGGCCTTGAGTTCCGGGTACGCTTCGGCCAGAGCAAACAGTTTGCCAAGTGAAGCACCCAGCAGGCTCTCGGCAGCCCCTTTTTCTGCAGGCGTTTTTGCTTCCATACTCTGGGAGCGTGCTTCGATAATCTTCTCGAGAGTACCGGCTTCGTAATTTTTGTACCCCTTGACGGTATCGACCAGAGCAGGGATGAGATTGTAGCGGCGTTTGAGCTGGACGTCAATGTCCGACCATGCTGCGTCGATGCCTGCCTGCAATGAGACAAATTTGTTATAGATCGCAATGAGATAACCGGAGACGGCCACCAGAACAACCAGAAGAATGGAACCGAGATTCACAATGAACTCCTTTTTATGTTTTTAAATATCAGAATA
>CAZRUT010000285.1:0-1611 GCA_964603215.1 uncultured Nitratifractor sp. | reverse complement strand
CCATCAACGGACTGGGTGAACGGGCCGGCAATGCCGCCCTCGAAGAACTGGTCATGGCTTTGAAGGTGCGCAGCGACTATTATGGCGACCTGCACACCGACATCAATACGCGGGAGATTTACCCCGCCAGCCGCCTGATCGCGACCATCACCGGGATTGAACCGCAGCCGAACAAAGCCATCGTGGGCAAAAATGCTTTTGCCCACGAGAGCGGCATCCATCAGGATGGCATCCTGAAAAACAAAGCGACGTACGAGATTTTCCGTCCGGAAGAGATTGGGTTGGATCTGAGTGATACACTGGTGCTCGGCAAACATTCCGGACGGGCGGCTTTCCGAGACAAACTGGCCAAGCTTGGCTTCGTATTGAACGCCGAAGAGCTTGCCGCTGCATTTGACCGCTTCAAAGAATTGGCTGACAAGAAAAAAGAAATTTATGACGACGATATTCGCGCCCTCGTGACCAGTGAAATGACCGCGATTAAAAAGACATATAAACTGATAGCTCTGCAGCTGATGGATTCTACCGGTGGCGTTCCAAGTGCAGCGGTGACGATTGTCCACGATGGAACAGAGATTACCGATGCGGGGATTGGCGACGGTACGATCGACGCAGTATTCAAAACGATTGACCGCATCACCGGTCAGCACGGCTTGCTGCTGGACTATCGGGTCAAGTCCGTTTCTCAGGGGAAGGATGCTCTGGCCAATGTGACCGTCAAGGTAACATTCAACGACAACGAACCGGCCATGATCGGTCATGGCCTCAGTATGGATACGATGCTGGCCAGTGCGCGTGCGTATCTCAATGCGCTGAACAGTTATCTGAGTATGGAAGGGATGCTGAAAATGCGTGAATCCAACAGTGGTGCGACCGTATAAAGGGCATCGATCACTCGGGATACTCTGCAATACGAACAATGATGACGGACAGAGGTATTGTCTGATAAAACAGTCATGTTGATGGTCGGGGTGACAGGAGTCGAACCTGCGACCTCATCGTCCCGAACGATGCGCGCTACCAGGCTGCGCTACACCCCGACTTTCATAAAGGCACCTCTCATAATAGGTGCCCACAAGAATGGCATTTTAGCACTTCTTTGGTTAAAGGTGGGATTGCAGGTATGGACGGAGCACTTCGGGGATGGTGATGCTGCCGTCTGCCTGCTGGTAATTTTCCATGATTGCAATCAGCGTACGGCCCACTGCCAGGGCCGAACCGTTTAGGGTGTGGACCAGGCGGTTTTTTTTGCCGTCTTTGAAGCGAATTTTGGCTCTGCGCGCCTGAAAATCGCGTGTGTTGGAGATGGAGCTGATTTCGCGGTAACGGTTTTGGCCCGGAAGCCATACTTCCAGATCGACGGTGCGGGCTGCCGAAAAGCCGAGATCCCCGCCGCAGAGCGCAACGAGTCGATGGGGGAGCTCCAGTTGCGTGAGGATGTCGGAGGCATGGTGCACCATCTGGTCCAATACAGCGTCGCTCTGGTCGGGATGGGTGATGGCAACCATTTCAACCTTGTCAAACTGATGCTGGCGGATCATGCCGCGGGTATCACGCCCGGCACTGCCGGCTTCTTTGCGAAAGCAGGGGGTATAGGCACTCATCAGGATC
>CAZRUT010000284.1:0-1618 GCA_964603215.1 uncultured Nitratifractor sp. | reverse complement strand
CGATGTCGGGGATGCTGTGCACCGTGACCAGGTGTTGGCTGTCCTAAAAAGTGACGACCTTGTGGCGGCTGTCCGGATCGCCGAAGGGGTGGTCCGGCATGCCAGGCAGGACTACGATCGCCTCCGGTCTGTTCAGGAAGTGACCGACCAGCGTCGCCTTGATGGGGCCCAGTTTCAATACGAAAATGCCCAGGCGCAATTGGCCTACAAACAGGCACTGCTGGACAAAACCGTCCTCAAGGCCCCTTTTGACGGAACCATTGTTGCCCGCAACGTGGAACAAGGGGATGCATTTACGTCGGTACGCCCCACGGTGGTGTTTCGCCTCCAAAGCACCCATGCCCGCAAACTGATTTTGGCATTCGACCAGAAATACTGGAATCGGGTCCATGCCGGACAAACGTTCGAATATACGGTTGATGGCGATACAACGGTGCGTCGCGGCACCCTTGCCAAGGTCTATCCGGCGGTCGACGCAGCCCATCGCAAAATGCAAGCCGAAGTACGCGCACACGATATTCCGTCTGGTCTGTTCGGCGAGGGTAAAATTCTATTGACACCCACGTCAGAAAAATAAAGGCCCCCCATGTACACACTTGCGATCAATCGCCCGATAGCAACCCTGATGTATGTTGTGACGCTGGTATTTTTCGGCTATATGAGTTTCACACACATGCCGTCGGCTCTTTTCCCAAAAGTGGATTTCCCGATGGTGACAATTGTCACAGCCTATCCCGGAGCCGAATCATCCACGATCGAATCGCAGGTGACGGACAAGATCGAAGAAGCCCTTTCGCGCATCGGTGGTGTGGATATGATGACCTCCACCAGCAGCGACGGCATCAGCACCGTGATGGTCAAGTTTTTTATGGAGCGGGACATTGACGAGGCAGCCAACGACGTGCGGGACAAAGTCTCGGCCGTCCGTCTGCCGCGCGATGCCCGCAAGCCGCTGGTGAGCAAGCTGGATGTTGGGGGCGGTTCGGTGATCAATGTCTTTATCACCGCCCGGAATGATTCGGTCAAAAACCTGATGTTGTTTGTGGACCAAAAAGCCAAACCGGCCCTCCAAAAACTGATGGGGGTCGGATCGGTCGGCGTGATCGGGTACCGCAAGCGGGAAATACGGATCTATCCCAACATTGATACGCTCAACCGGCTGGGGATGACGCTCCGGGAGCTCAACGCCATTATCGCCCGTGAAAATGTCAAAATCGGCGGGGGCAAACTGATTGCCACGCAAAAAGAATTTGCGCTCAAAACCCGTGCCGACGCGACGACGATCGCCCAGTTGCGCAATATTGTGATCCGTGACGGAATCAAACTGCAGGACGTTGCCCGGGTCGAAGATGGGCTGAGCGATCCAATCAGTTATGCGGCATACAACGGCACAAACGGAGTCATGCTCGAAATCAAAAAGATCAGTGATGCCAATGCAGTGGATGTGATTGGCCGGGTCAAATCCGCCCTGCCTGCACTGCAAGCGCTCTCCGGCGATCGTTTCGGTATCGCGCTGCTTCAGGATACGGCGCCGTTTATTCTCCATTCGCTGAACGATGTGGAATTTGACTTGATCTACGGTGCATTGCTGGCGGTGTTGATTGTTTTTGGTTTTTTG
>CAZRUT010000283.1:0-1633 GCA_964603215.1 uncultured Nitratifractor sp. | reverse complement strand
CCAAAATTGTGGATATCATCGGCAAGGCCGGCTCTACCATCCGTGAAATCATTGACCGATTCGAAGTGGCCATCGATCTCGACCGTGACCGGGGCGGCGTCAAAGTGACCGGAGACGATGCCGAAAAAGTGGCCGCAGCCAAAAAGCATATTGAGACGATCGCCCAAACCCCGGAGCGGAAGCACATGCAATACCGCAAGGGTGAACTCTATCACGGGACGGTTAAAAAAATCGTTGACTTTGGTCTGTTTGTCGAAATGCCCGACGGATACGATGCCTTGCTCCACATTTCCAAAGTAGCAAAAGGCCGAATCAACGACCTGCACGACCGCTACAGCGAGGGGGATGCGATCGACGTCGTCGTTTTGGAACAGCGGGGGCGCAAAGTCGAACTGGCGACGCTCGAATACATCGAATAACGTTGCCCGGACGGCCAACGTTTATCGCAGATTGTATTTCACCAAATCCGGTTTGGCGATGGGCATGTAGGTATTGCGGGTAATGACAACTTTTGTTTGATGGATTTTGGCCCAGTGAAAGAGGGTGGGGATGTGTTTGGGGCTGACATGGATGCATCCATGGCTCATCCAATCCACGCTTCCTTTGTGCAGGGCATGGCCGTATCGGGTAAAAAAGATGCTGTAGTCCATGTTGTTGATCCCGCTGGGTTCGGGGTAATCCTTGGACATATAGTACCGTTTCTTTTTGAGGACGGTGTAGATTCCGGATGGAGTCGGGAAGTCGTTGGCGCCCGAAGTGACCGGACCGGTAAACCATATATCCCCGTCCCGATCCACCGCATAAAAGCGCCCGTCGCTGCCCCGTTCCCGTACGGACACGACGATGAACTCTTTTCCGAGAAGATTGACACGGGTCTCTTTTCCGTCTTTGCCGACAATGTTGAAAACAGTTTTGCTGACCGGAATCACTTCGCGCCCATATACGATGTGTGACAGAAACAGCAGCGCATAGAAAATATTTTTCATGGTTGATCATGCCTCTTGGGTAATGTTCTGATGCGATTTTACCAAAAAGTACACCCAAAACAACTTGGGATCAAAAAGCCCTAACGAACAATGGGGTATAATAGCGCCGATGCACCGGGATGATCAGTAGGGATACGCAAGCCGAACAGATCCCGGCCCATCAGTCGAAGGGGACTCAAAACCCAACCCAACAAAGGAACATTATGAAAAAGTTTTTGGCACTTTTCCTCGCACTCGGCGCATTTGCATTTGCCGGTGAAGAGGGAGGCAAAGCTCTGATTCAAGCCTATTCGACCGTTGCAGCCGGTGTCGGCCTTGGTCTGGCCGCACTCGGCGGCGCGATCGGGATGGGCCACACGGCCGCGGCCACCATTGCCGGTACCGCACGCAACCCCGGTTTGGGCGGCAAATTGATGACCACCATGTTCATCGCACTCGCGATGATCGAAGCGCAGGTTATCTATACATTGGTCATCGCATTGATTGCGCTGTATGCCAACCCGTACCTCGGCTGATCTCAGGACAGCCTAAGCGATGGGCAGATATAATTCTGCCCATCCAAAATCTACCGGATAAGCTTTTTATCCTGTGTTCACGCGGCAGTGGTGGAACGGTAGACACGCCAGCTTGAGGGGCTGGTGGGCGCA
>CAZRUT010000282.1:0-1642 GCA_964603215.1 uncultured Nitratifractor sp. | reverse complement strand
ACGCTGACCGGACCGTCAAAATCATTCAGGAGACGGCCAAAACCGGCAAGATCGGCGACGGAAAAATCTTTGTCAGTGAAGTCAGCCATGTTGTCCGAATCCGGACCGACGAAGTCGATGCGGACGCTCTGTAATTCATATTGCCGAGGTGCCTTTTGGCATCTTTGGCTATTTTTTAACCACAAAAAATAAATCTTTTCTTAAAATAACAAAAACTTTGCACTTTTTTTAATCACCCCATTCTTTCTTCCCTCTGTTATAATCCCTGCATCTACTTTAAGTATAAGGAGTTTGTATGGATATAGCTTATGTGATCGACACATTTTTTGCCCTGTTTGCGATGACACTCATCATTTTTATGGTGCCGGGATTTGCAATGCTGGAAGCGGGACTGGTGCGCACGAAAAATGTCAGTGCTGTTCTGATGACCAACACCATGATTTACGCCGTAGCGTCCATGGCTTTTTTGTTGTATGGATATACCGTGGCATTTGGAACTTGGGAAAACGATTCCATGAGCCAATGGGCCGCTTTTCTGTTTCAAATGGCGTTTGTGGGGAAAACCGTCAATATTATGAGCGGCGGCGTCAGCGAGCGAACAAAAATCATCCCACTGATGCTCTTTACGATTGCGATGGGGATGGTCATCTATCCTTTGGTCGTCAACGTGACATGGGGTGCCAACCTTCTGGCCGGAACAGCATTGGATATTTCGGGCATGCACGACCTGGCCGGCTGCACCGTGATCCATTCCACAGGAGCCTGGGCCCTGCTGGCTGCCATCCTCATCATCGGACCACGGCGCGGGCGCTATAAAAACGGAAAAATACGCGTGATTCCTGCCTCCAACATTCCCCTCGTGACGCTGGGAGCATTTCTCCTCTGGATTGGCTGGTTTGGTTTCAATGGCGGAAGTGTCGGTTCAATCAGCACCAAAGCCAATGCCGATCTGGTTGCCCTGACAATTATGAACACCAACACAGCTGGACTGGCCGGGGCGATTGTGGTAGGCATTCTCCTTTATTTTCGTTACAAAAAACTTGACATCACCATGATCCTCAATGGCGCTCTGGGCGGTCTTGTAGCCGTCACCGCCGGTGCCGACCAGTTTGGGATCTATGCGCCCATCGCCGTGGGCGCCATTGGGGGCATGCTGGTAGTACTGGCCGTTCCGCTGTTTGATGTCGTCCGCCTCGACGATCCGGTAGGGGCTCTTTCTGTGCATCTGATCAACGGCATCTGGGGGACGCTGGCCGTCGCAGTATTTGGTGATGCTGCGTTTTGGCCGCAACTCAAAGGGGTGCTGGTGGTTCGCAGTCTTTGCCTTCGGAGCCTCATACATTCTCCTCTATACCATCAACAAAGCGCTCCCTTTTCGCGCCAGCGACGAAGAGCAGCTCGAAGGCTTGGATTAGGCACGGAAGCATATCCTGAGTTCAAACAGACCATATAACTTTGTGATACAATGCGATAAACAATTAAGGAGAAACCATCATGAAAAAAATCGAAGCGGTCATCAAGCCTTTTAAACTGGAAGAAGTCAAAGATGCCCTGATCGAAGCCGGCATCGAAGGGATGACCATCTCGGAAGTCAAAGGTTACGGCCGCCAGCAGGGCCACAGCGAACTCTACCGTGGGGCAG
>CAZRUT010000281.1:0-1669 GCA_964603215.1 uncultured Nitratifractor sp. | reverse complement strand
CGGGCAGTGCCGTGACGGTGCTTGCTTTTTTGGTGACACGGATTGTCAAAAAGCTTTGTCGGTTGTAGTCATCGTACCATTCCAGCTCCGCACCGATGCGTTGGCGCAAATCCACAACCACTTCGGCCCGTTCGCCGGGCGAAAGGACCAGTTTCGTCAGGGGAACCGGATGCTCCAGAAAGGCGTTGTCGGTGGCGATTTGCCGAAATGGAGTGCCGTCCAAAAAGCCCAAAGCATAGATCGAAGAATTGGAGCCGTTGAGGATGCGCAGGCGGAGCTCTTTGGCTTCGGCATCCAATACGGGATGGATCGCTCCGTTGGCCAGAAATGTATCCCCCACGTATCCGTGCATGATTTCCGGCATGGAGGGGGAGTAGTCAATCTGCCCGCGGTCAAATTTGCGATCCTGCAGCACCAGCGGGATGTCGTCGATCCCGTAGCGTCTGGGGAGGTTGAGGCTGCGGCTCTCTTCGTCTTCGATGATGATCAATCCGGCCATCCCTTTGTAAACATGTTCAGCGGTTTTGCCCATGGCGTGGGGATGATACCAGTTGGTGCAGGCACGCTGCCGGACTGTAAAACGCGCAGACCATGTGGTGCCGGGCTGGATGGTCTGATGGGCCGTGCCGTCCATTTTGGCCGGAACATGCATCCCATGGCCGTGCATGGTGGTCATTTCGGGGAGGCGGTTGGTGTAGTGGATGGCAACTTTGCGTCCGTTTGTCATCAGCAGCGTCGGGCCGAGAAAAGTGCCGTCAATCGCATAGGTGTGGGTTTGGATTCCTTCAAAAAACCGATGCCGGGCCTCATGAATGGTCAGGTTGTAATGATCGACACCGTCCCGGTGTTCGGGCAAACGGAGGGGTGGGATGGGGAGCGGTTGGTTCCGGATGGGTTTGGGTGCGGCAGCGAGTGGCAATCCGATCAGGCTGATCGAAGCAGCGGCACTGTACTGGATGAAGTTTCTGCGGTTCATCGGCTTGCCTTGATTTGCCGGATCAGGGCGGCACGCTGTTCGGCGGTAAGGTGTGTGAGGGCCGTCTGCATGATGCGGATTCGCTGCCGGTCGCGTTCGGCCGGCGTCGCAGCCGGGGCTGCAGCAATGGATTGCATATCGTGTTCGATGGCATGTTTTTGTTCGGGGCTCAGATCAAGTTGAAATACCATGGGCATGAGAACGCTCATTTGGATTTCGGCTGCACTTTTGCGTGCGTGTGTCGGGGAACCCAACGCACATCCACCACATCCACCACAGCCGCTTCCGGGACGGATCGATCCGGAAAACGGTCGCGTGTCCCCCAGAAGGCGTGCGTACATTCCGTCGGCATTTTCGGCAGCAAGCGCTGCAGGCGCGGAAAACAGTAGGGCCAGTGTGGCGAGAAGGGCAAAGGGGTGTTGCATATGATACTCCTATCGTTGGTGTGATGGCGCAGCATATCCCCTAAAATTGAACCAAAAACAACACACATTTAACGAAGTTTAACGGCTGAGACTGCCGCGGCGGAGGTGCCGCGGCACTGAAGCAGCCGGTTGGTTGCGGGCGGTGCCCTTTATTTTTTGGCGGGGGTGTTCTTTTTGATGATGGGAATGACTTTGGCAGATGGGGTGGCGCCTTTTTTCTTGGCGAGGGTGATGGTGATGGTGTTGTCTTTTTGCTCAGCTTTGATGG
>CAZRUT010000280.1:0-1719 GCA_964603215.1 uncultured Nitratifractor sp. | reverse complement strand
CGGCCTCCACGATGGTGCCTCTTGGGGCATAAATGGTGGACTGGGCAATATCCAATGCTTTGCCGATGGCGATCTCCGGCACGATGTCATACAGCAGGACCGTATGGCACGTGCCCGTCAGCGCCAGCGTATAGGCTGCACTGGCTCCTACGGCTCCTGCACCGATGATGGCGACTTTCTTTCCCCTCATTTTTCCTCCTTCTGGTGACTGAAAAACTTGATCTCGTATAAACGATCTACCATCTCCTGGACGGAGTGTACTGATCTGGCAAAGCTTGCTTTTTGGTGGGGTTTGAGTGACATTTCGATGATCTTCTCTGCGCCGTTGGTCCCGATCATGACCGGCACACCGCCGACAATATTGTGATAGTCTCCATATTCCCCGTCCAGCATGACCGCGCATGAATGTATCTGCTTGGTATCCCTCAGGATCGACTCCACCATGATGGCAGTGGATTTTGCCGGCGCATAATAGGCCGAGCCATCGCCAAGCAGTTCCACGATCTGGGCGCCGCCTTTTCGTGTTTTCTCGACAATTTCCCCTATCTCTGCGTACGAAAGCAGATCGGCAATCGGCACACCGGCAACAGTGGTAAATTTGGGCAGAGGTACCATGCTGTCTCCGTGTCCGCCCATCACTGTAGCCCGGATTTGGCCGGCTCCGTACTCCAGCTTCTCATAAATGAAATGGGCCATCCGTGCACTGTCGAGTATGCCCGCCATTCCCAAAACTCTTTCTCTCGGAAATCCGGTCTCCTTGAGGGCAACATACGTCATCACATCCAGCGGGTTGGAAACCACAATGAGAATCGCTTCCGGTGCAAACTCACGAACCTGTTTGGCATACTTTTTGACGATTTCTGCATTCTTAAAGAGCAAATCGTCTCGGCTCATACCCGGACTTCTCGGGGCACCGGCCGTAATCACGACAATTTTGGATCCGCGCATGTCGACCGGTCCTTTGGCTGCGCGAACGACCGTATGCTGCCGGGCCGCATTGGCAGCCTGGGACATATCCAGTGCTTTACCTTTGGCAACACGATAATTTCGGCTCAGCAGTACGACTTCATGGCATGCGCCGTTCATCGAAAGAATAAAGGCCACTGTCGACCCGAAATTGCCCGTACCAATGACGGTAACTTTGATCCCTTCTGACGCCATAAACACTCCTTTATTATGTTGATCATACAAACTTTTATTGGCAAAACCATGCTTTTTGCATGAATGCACCAATCAAGGATCCGGAAAATATGATTCTTTTCGAAGCAAAGATTTTTTGGACAGCCGAGCAGGCAGCTGTCCGTGTGATCAAATGTGATCGATAATAGTATTCAGTGTTTCCGATGGCCGCATGGCCGCTTCTGCTTTGGCATCATCCGGATGATAATATCCGCCGATATCCGCTTCTTTGCCTTCGACAGCAAGCATCTCTTCAATAATCTTATCTTCATTCTCTTCCAGTTTTTTTGCAATCGGTGCGAACACTTCGGCAAGCCCTGTTTCATCACACTTCGCCAATGCCTCTGCCCAATACTTGGCTATATAAAAATGACTTGCCTTGTTGTCTGGCTGCCCCACTTTTCTGCCGGGTGCATTGTTGTTGTCCAGATAAGCTTCATTGGCCTGATCCATCGCATCACACATTGCCTGGACACGTTTGTCGCCTGTTTTGTTGGCAATCATTCTCAATGATTCTGTAAGGGCCAGGAATTCACCGAG
>CAZRUT010000279.1:0-1723 GCA_964603215.1 uncultured Nitratifractor sp. | reverse complement strand
TTTCTTGATGTGCCATGGTGTATTTCGTATTGGGTTCCGCTGCGCCTGAGGATCTTTTCTTTTTGCAAAACAAGGACATCATCGATCAGCCCGAGCCCTGCTACGGTTGCGGGCTGCTCTGTTTCGACGCATGCTGTGTCGCTGATGCGCGCAAACAGCATTTCATATCCGCCGCAAATACCGGTAATTTGCACCGTATTTTTCTGATGGAGGCGCTGGATCTGCGTGAAGAGTCCCGTGTGTTTGAGCCATGCGAGATCCTCCATGACCAGCTTGGAACCTGGCAGGATCACGTGATCGAATGTGGAAAGGTCTTGATTACCGCGGACAAATTCAACGCAAAGACTTGCATCGGCAAGCAGGGGTTCAAAATCGGTGTAGTTGCTCATGGTCGGATAGGCGATCACGGCAATCTTACGTGTCGCACGGGCACAATCCTGCGTGTAGCCTCCAAGGCTTTGGGAGTCCTCAAAACCGAGATTCAACGGTGTATAGGGCAGCACACCCAGTACCGGAATACCAAAAGATTTCTCAATAATCCGAACACCGTCGTCGAAGAGGCTGCGATCACCACGGAATTTGTTGATAACTACCCCGATGATATTGCCCCTCAATGCCTCCGGGAGCAAATGATATACCCCGTAAATCGAGGCAAATACGCCGCCTTTTTGGATATCGGCTACGAGGATAATCTTGGTGTTGTATTGTGTGGCAATGAAAATATTGGAGAGGTCTTTGTCCATCAGATTGAGTTCGACCGGAGAACCGGCCCCTTCGGCGATGACACAGTCATAACGTTGGCGGAGGAATGCAAATCCTTCTTGGACAATGGGTTTCAGGGTGTCGAGATCCCGATAGTATTCCCGGACATCTTTGTCTGCCACTGCCTTCCCGCCCACAATCAGTGATGCGGAAGATCCGCGACCGGACTTGAGCAGGACGGGATTGTTGTGCCATGAAGTGGGGACACCAAGTACGTCGGCCTGAAAGTGCTGGGCTATGGCAATTTCACTTCCATCGTCGGCTATGTGGGCATTGTTGGAGACGTTTTGGGCCTTAAACGGTGCGACGTGGTACCCGGCCTCCTGCAACAGACGCCCTATTAAAAATGTTAGCGTGGATTTTCCGGCGTCGCTGGAAGTGCCGAAGATGGAAATGTTATGCATGCAGCGCTTCCCGAAATTGCTGCACCGCTTCACGGGATTTGACGGCAATGCGTACATGGCGCGGGCCAAGTCCATCGAAATTGCTGCAATCCCGTACCATGATCCGGTGGGGCAGCAGCCTGGTCTGGAATTCGGATGCGGTGAGCCCCTGGAGTGCGGTCAGGATGAAGTTGGCATCACTCGGATATACGTTTTGGATCCAGGGTGCATTGTGAAGCACATCCATTAGCGCGGATTTTGCCATCTGGTTTTGCGTGCGTGAACGCTGGTCAAATGTGTCATCTCTGAGTGCTGCAAGCATGTATGCCTGATCGTAGACCGAGATTTTCCATGCCGCTTCGCGCTGCTGTACGGCGGCAATTTTTTCTTGCCGTGCCAACAGGACCCCGATGCGCACACCTGCTGCACCGTAATATTTGGTCATGGATTTGAGAATATAGAGGCGGGGATAGCGATTAAGCCATGCGGCAGCAGAGGAGTGTGGCGTAAATTCGAGAAACGATTCGTCAATCAGGACGGTGCAGCCCCGTGCATGCCACATTTCCAAAAACGGTTCC
>CAZRUT010000278.1:0-1733 GCA_964603215.1 uncultured Nitratifractor sp. | reverse complement strand
ATAACGTGTTTGGGGTCATGGATGGCTTCGGGGAGATGAACCCCCCAGTCGAAGCTGGTTCGGGTGACCGAGAGATCTTCCAGGCCCGATTCGACAAAGCGGATCACTTCGTTGCGTTTGCTTTTGGGGAGGATACAGTTGGGGTGGTCGTGGTACCATTGGAGCAGTTTGTCCTGATAATCTGCAAGGCGAAAAAAGTAACTCTCTTCTTCGACCATGGAGGTGGGCTTGCCGCACTCGGGGCAGAATTCTCCGTCCACGAGTTGTGTTTTTGGGAAGAATGTTTCGCAAGAGATACAGTAATGCCCCTTGTACACGTCTTTGTAAATATCTCCTTTGTCGAACATTTTTTGGAATGCGGCCTGTACCCCTTTTTTGTGCTGTGCATCTGTCGTGCGGATGAATGCGTCGTACGTAATATCAAAATCATCCCAGAGCGCCCGGAATGTTCCGGAAATTTCATCGGCATAGGCTTGCGCCGCTTTGCCGCGTGCTTTGGCGGCTTCTTCAATTTTTTGGCCATGTTCGTCGGTTCCGGTGAGGAAAAGGTATCCAGGCCTGCCAATCGCGAGTAAATAGCCAGTGTATCGGCAATCACCGTAGTGTAGGCATGCCCAATGTGGGCCACGTCGTTGACGTAATAGATCGGGGTGGTAATGTAGGCAGTTTTGCAGGGGGTATCCGACATGGAAAATCCTTGGAACAGATGAGCTCTTGGCAACATATTTTGATGTTTCCTATTGGATGTTATGGTATCAGAAGATAGCTGTATTGGGGATGAACCAATAGAAAAAGATGCTATACTTCCTACAAAAAATGGACCCCTATCATGCAATGGACTGCGCCGATCCAGACTCTGTTTGATGCACTGATTGCTGCCGGAGCCCGCCCGGTAATTGTCGGCGGTGCAGTGCGGGATGCGCGCAGGGGACAGCGGGTCACGGACTACGACATCGAAGTGTACGGCGTCTCGGACATGGCGCACCTGACGGCCCTTTTGGCGCCGCTGGGTTCGGTCCATGCTGTCGGCAAAGCGTTTGCCGTTTTGAACATACAGCTCGTCGACGGAACGTGCGTGGATGTTGCGCTGCCCCGCACCGAAGTAAAGCAGGGTGAAGGACATCGGGGGTTTGCCGTAACGCCGGACGGAGGGCTTGATTTTGCCACGGCAGCCCGTCGGCGTGATTTTACGATCAACGCCATGGGGTTTGATGTTGTCTCAGGGTGTTACCTGGACCCTTATGATGGTATGGAAGATCTGCAGCAGGGGATCGTGCGCCATGTGGATGATGCTACATTTGCCGATGATCCCCTGCGGGTGTACCGTGCGGTACGCTTTGCAGCGCGGCTTGGTTTTGTGCTGGCCGATGCGACGACTGTTTTGTGCCGGAACATGGTAAACGAGGGGGCACTCGATGCACTGCCCCGCATGCGCGTATGGAATGAATGGAGCACCATGCTGCTCCACGCTCCCCAACCCTCGGTGGGCATGGAACTGATGCGTACGCTGGGGATCACGGAGCGGTATTTTCCGGAGCTCCATGCCCTCGTCGGCATCCCGCAGCACGCTGAATACCACCCCGAAGGAGATGTCTGGAATCACACGATGATGGCGCTCGATGCCATGGCGGTATTGCTCAGAAAAGATGCGGACGCTCCCCGCGATGCACGTGAGCGTCTGGTGCTTTTGCTGGCGATTTTGGCACATGATCTTGGCAAAGCCACCCACACAC
>CAZRUT010000277.1:0-1775 GCA_964603215.1 uncultured Nitratifractor sp. | reverse complement strand
TGTTGCAAAGCAATGCATCATGAATCACCTGACTCCCACCATGAACAATGGGGGTCTGATGTTGCAACGTTGGCTCAAAGCGTCAACATTCATACACCTGACTCCCCACCGAATACAGGAGATAATAGCACGTTTTGGTTAGCATGTCAAGGGGGTTTGGGGTATAATCCCCAAAAAATTAGAAGGAAAAACCATGATACTGAAACTGGGTATTCCCAAAGGGAGCTTGCAAGCGTCCACATTGTCTATCTTCAAAGAGGCCGGCTACGACATCAAAGTGCGTGAACGAAACTATTATCCCACAGTGGACGATCCGGAACTCAGCTGCATGTTGATTCGGGCACAAGAGATGGCACGGTATGTTTCGGGCGGACAACTGGACTGCGGTTTGACCGGATTGGATTGGATCCAGGAGAATCGTGCCGATGTGATCGAAGTGTGCGAGTTGACATATGCCAAACAAAGTTTTCGACCCGTCAAATGGGTACTGGCAGTCAAAGAAGATTCGCCGTATCGCAGCGTGAAAGACCTCGAAGGCAAAACCATTGCCACCGAAGTAGTTAATCTGACCCGGGATTATCTCGCGCAACACGATGTACATGCCAATATAGAGTTCAGCTGGGGGACCACCGAAGTGAAAGTGCCCGAACTGGCTGATGCCATCGTTGAAATCACTGAAACCGGATCGTCGCTGCGCGCCAATAACCTCAAAATCATTGACACAGTGCTGGAGACAAACACGCGGTTCATCGCCAATCGGGCTGCGTATGCAGACCCAAAAAAACGTGCCAAAATTGAGCGAATTGCCATGATGCTCAACTCCGTCATCGATGCCGTACCGATGAGCTACATTACCCTGAATGCGCCTGAAAAAGAATTAGAGGCCATCTTGGCCATACTCCCCAGTGACAATCCGACGGTTTCGCATCTGGCCAAAGGCGAATGGATCGATGTCCAGGCTGTCGTCCCAAAAAAATCATTGCGCGACATCATTCCAAAACTCAAGGAACACGGCGCCAGAGCCATCGTAGAGTTGCCGGTCAGCAAAATTGTTGCTTAAGGGCAAACGTAGCGACGCATAAGTGAAAGCTGGAACTGTTGTGTGTATGACCTATTGTTAGAGGTGCCTTTAATGGGGCAATAAAAATTCCCGCATCACCCGCACCAACATTCCCATTCCAAAAAAGGCCAAAATTGCTGCAGAGGCAATGGAGATCACGGTCACGGTCTTTTGAGAAAAGAGGTGGCGGGTTTTGTGAATCAGCAGAGGCATCAGTGTGATCCAGAGCATAATACCGCTGAACATGCCAAAAATCGTCCATCCCGGCTGGAGGTGTGCCGTCTGAATGTAAGTGGAGACGCTGAGCCAAAAAACAATGGTGTAGGGATTGAAGAGGGTCAGCCCCAGCCCTTTGAAGTAATTGGAGACAATAGGGGGTGCATGTTCAATACGCTGGGTATGAATGGGGTCATGACGGTGACACCAGATCCCATAACTCATATAGAGGAGAAAACCCGATCCGGCAACGGCAAGCGTGGTGAGGATTGCCGGATGATCGAAGAGACGCAATAGGCCAAAAAGCAGCAGTGTCAGATAGGTAGCGTCCGCACTCATGGCCCCGGCACCAAAGGCTACGGCAGCAGGATAACTGCGCAATGCCGTGCTCATGATCAGGACATTGATCGGCCCAAGCGGCACGGCAGCTCCCAGCCCAAAAACAAAACCCTGAAGATACGATGCTAACATGGCTACTCCTTGTTTTGTGGCCGCATTA
>CAZRUT010000276.1:0-1852 GCA_964603215.1 uncultured Nitratifractor sp. | reverse complement strand
ACAGCACCGGGTGGATGGTAACATAAGACCTGACCTCTCATTCTCGGCATCCTCCGTTGAAGTGGGGAGTCAGGTCTTTACTATTAAATATACTATTTGGCAAGAAAAAAATACTAATGGAAAACGAACGAGCATATTTTGAAACAAATCCAAATAGAAGAACATAAAGATTTGACACTTTCCCACAATCCACAACAACCCGCCACTACATACCACCACCCCATCCGCTCAAAGCAGCGGTTTTGGTCGTGTCATGAGCAGGGATGGCGCCTTTGGTTTCGGATGGGCGGGTGTGCATATTTACGTGTAATACGGGAACAAAGGGATGCCACATGCGGGGCTGAAAGCATTTGGGTGTGCCTGGCCTGTTTTCATCCCTGATAAAACCCACTCAGGAGCAGGATGTCCGGCGAGGCTTCGTTGGGGAGGTTTTGGGTGATTTGGTCTCGGAGTATGTGGGCGATGGCGGGGGCGAGGGTGATGCCGAGCCAGCCGAGTCCGGTAGCATAAATGAGGTTGCCATATTCCGCGTCGCGCCCGATCAGCGGCATGTCGTTGGGGGTGAGCGGACGCAGGCCGGCCCAGGGTTTGGGGTCGCGGAGCTCGAAATCGACGGTGTATTCTTTGAGGGTGCGGACGATCCGGTCGATGATTTTGGGGTGGGCGATGGTGTCGTGGCGTCCAAGCTCCAGCTTGCCGGTGATGCGGACGCTGGTATCACGCGGGCTGAGTGCGGTGAAAATATCGACAAACAGTGCTGCCGTGCTTGGCTTGAGCGCAGCATCCATTCCAAACGTCACACTATAACCCTTGGCCGGTACCATCATGAGCGTGCGGCCCAATGTGCGCGCCAGACCTGCATCGGCTCCGGTGGCCAGCACAAACGTGTCGGCTTCGTAGCGCTGTGTGGCTGTTGTGGCCGCGATGATCCGTTTGTCGTCCCGCTCCAGTGCGACCACCCGCTGGCCGGTGTGGAGGGCGACACCAGCATCCTGCAAGCGTTTTTTGAGCCCAAGCATGAGGGTTTCGGGATCGAGATAGGCATCCCGATCCAGCAGGAGTGCCCCCTCGATTTTGTCCTGTTTCGCCAAAGGGAGTGCCCTCTCGATTTCAGCTTTTGAGAGGACATGGTGATGGGGGTTTCCTTTCATCTGCTTGAGTTTGGCGGCGTAACTTTTGGTCTCGGTATAAACCAGAAGCAATCCGTCGGTATGCAGTTCGTATTCGATCCCGTCTTCAAAAAGCTGCCGGTACCCTTCCATGCCCATCGTACCGTACCGCTCAAAAAGTGCCAGAGTTTTTTTGAGCCGCTGTGGTGTTGCCGAAGCGATGAAGCGGATCAGCCAGCGATACAGGAGCGGATCAAGCGTCGGTGCAAACGAGAGCGGTGATCGCCCCTGCAGCATGAGTTTGACGGTCGCGAGGAGCACGCCAGGATGCGCCAACGGGTCTTTTTCAAATGCCGAGAGTAGCCCGGCATTGCCAAACGACGTATTGTCGGTGATATCATCTGCATCCAGTATCATGACATCAAACCCCGCCCGATGGAGATACCACCCGTTCATCAACCCGATGATCCCACCGCCGATAATACATATTTTTCCGGAAGCCATGCGCGATCCTTTGTGTTGTTGCTATAAAATTGTAGCATAGTTATGATAAGATCGTGATATTGACGGCGATGAATACGGCTGTATTTTGTATGTGTGTGGGGACACGTAAGCAGGAATCGACATGCAAACACCGAATCAAGCCAAAAATTTTTGTATATTTTTAAAATATCACTCTTATATCACAATGAGGGTGTATCATATGATATTCACAACAAAAAAGGAGCAAAAAATGAAAAAGG
>CAZRUT010000275.1:0-1861 GCA_964603215.1 uncultured Nitratifractor sp. | reverse complement strand
AGCCGAGCGGGAGCTTGATGTCCGCGCATACCAATATTTTAATTTCGACACCCTCTCGAAAAAAGTGCTCGATACCCTGCACCAAAACGGAGAGAAGCTCAAGCTGGTTATCAAGCCCACCAGTGCATTGGGTGCGCGCAATCGCGTGACCCAGTGGCATGATGATGTGACCCTGGTCGTCCGGTACATTGCCAAGCGCCGTCAGCCGGTTGCTCCGGTTGGCCGGGTGACCCTTGCCCGAGAGAACAAAATGATCAAACTGACCTGGGACGATGTGGATGACGATGATTTGGGTGGGTATTATGTAGTGCGCAACAGCTTTCATCCCCCACGCCATTTTATGGACGGAGTCAAAATATACGGCGGCAAAGACACATGGACATACGACAATTTTGCGTCGCGCGACAAAGCCAAATATTATGCGGTGTTTACGTACGACAACGTCCCAAATTTCTCTGAGCCGGTGATCGTCCGATATGCACCGCTGGAGACATATTAGACCGTCTTTGGGGCGCGCAGCACGCTATGGGTCTCCATGCAGCTTCTTCATCTCAACAAAACTCCCGCTTTTGATCCGCTTGGTTTTTTCGATGGCATCCATAAGCCGGGGGATGGCCTGGGCCAGCGGCAGCATCAAGCTGTCGCGAATTTCCTGGGTTGCGGAATAGCGCTTGGAATTGTCTGCCCTTAAAAACGCATTCAGGGTCGGTGTCTGGATGAGCTCCGGAGCCAGTGCACTGAAATGGACAAATGGAAATTCTTTGGCATAGAGTTCGATCAGCGTGTTGAGGGTGGCTTTGGAAATTGCATAGGCGGCCAAACCTTTTCGGTTGAAGCGTGCAGGGCTGGCGCTGAATGCCACGATATGCTCCGTTTGGGTATGGGCGAGGAGTGCATCGATGAGGTGCTTGTGTGCCCAAACATTTATGTCCATCGTGCGGCGCATCTCTTCGAGGGTTGTGTCGATCAGGTTGCGCATCTCCGGATAGACGGCGGCGCTGAGAATCGCCCGGTCAAACGTGCGGCCCACGATGTGCATGCGCATCGCATCGCGAACCATGTCAGCATCACTGAGGTCCAGCGGCAAAAACGTAAAATGGGGATGCGAGAGGAGTGATTTGCATTCATGTCGCCCCACACCGAAGACATGATCACCCCGGCGTATGTGTTCTTCGGCCAGCGCGCGGCCTATTCCGCTGCTTACACCGGCAATCAATACGGTTCTCATGAAACTCCTTGTTATTCAAGTATGCTATAATACCCAAATTTACACAACAATACACCATGGAGTTTTTATGTCAAAACAGCAGATACCTCAAGAACGCCGCACCCTCGATCAACGGATCGACCGCATATACAAAATGGCCCAGGCACATTTCGGTGAAGTCCGTTTTGTCGGAATCAAGCGCCATACCCGAATCGGCTGGGTTGCCAAAATTCAGTTTGATGACTTTGAATCTCTGGCTGCCGAAGGAGAAGATGCCATCGATGCATTGAAAAAACTGCGCAAACGTCTGCGCAAAATCATCGACCGTTACAATATGGTATAAAGGCATCGTTCCGTGCAGAACAACATCATCCTGATCGGTTTTATGGGGGTAGGAAAAGGGACGACGGCACGGGCATACAGCCGGCGTTACGGTACCTATATTCTTGACACTGACGATCTTATTGCCTCCCGGGTCAACAAAACCATTCCGGAGATTTTTGCCCGATGGGGGGAGAAGCGGTTTCGCCAAATGGAGCAGGAGACGGCCGACTGGATCGCGCAGAGCGTGACGGATACACTGATCAGCTGCGGCGGCGGATTTTATGCAGTCAACAACCTCAAGGCACTGGGCACGGTGGTGTGGCTGGATGC
>CAZRUT010000274.1:0-1877 GCA_964603215.1 uncultured Nitratifractor sp. | reverse complement strand
TAACGGATTCAATTGGCCACACGATGTATCATCCCGACGGTAATGCAACGGCGGATGCACAGAAATATCTGATCGAAGGGGTGTATCGTGATGATACCCATATTGCCTATACCGAATATGTAGCCCAGTACGACTGGTATATCACCGCGGTCAAAGATTTGTCCGCTTTTAACGTCAGCGTGCAGCAAAACAAGGCATACATCCTCCATCGGCGTGATGCCAATGTCCGTGCCAGTCTATGGATTATGCTGGCCATGCTTCTTTTTTCGCTCCTCCTGTCGCTCTATCTTTCCGGCATCATCAACCGCCGACTCAAACGCTATGAACAACAGATCCGGGAGGGCAACCAGCAGCTCATTTTCCAATCCCGGCAGGCGCTGATCGGCGAACTCCTTCCGATGATCGCCCATCAGTGGCGCCAGCCGATCAACAAGATCGCTTCGGTATTGGCACTGCTCCGCTTCGGGCTGGCACGTGGAGAGTGCCATGCCGACAAAATCGACCGG
This sequence comes from uncultured Nitratifractor sp., assembly GCA_964603215.1. GTDB lineage: Bacteria > Campylobacterota > Campylobacteria > Campylobacterales > Sulfurovaceae > S017-3. The sequence goes on along the minus strand of CAZRUT010000274.1, from coordinate 1,371 downwards.
GAGTGTGCCGGTATGGAAGAGAGCATCGAATTTATGTCGGAGACTATCGATGATTTTCGGACTTTTTACCGCCCAAAAAACGAAAGCGAAGTGGTCGATCTCAGCCAACTGATTATCAAGGCCATTGAATTTGTGGATGGATCTATCCGCCAAAAGGACATCCGGATCTCGACCCATGTGCGTCACATCCAGTATCGCCTCCATGCCAATGAATTTTTGCATGTGATGATTAATCTGATCAAAAATGCCGTGGACGCATCAGCCCCGCATGCCGCCATTGATGTGGCACTTTTTGAAAATGAAGCCGGGATCCATATCGTGGTGACCGATCAGGGCGAAGGGATTCCCGATGACAAAATCGGCAAAATTTTTGAACCCTATTTTTCTACCAAAGAACACTCCATGGGTCTGGGGCTCTATATGAGCAAAATGATCATCGAGAAGCACATGCACGGAACCATTACGGCCGAAAACCTTCCGGAGGGGGGTGCCCGGTTCGCACTGTGTTTTTATCGGCACTGATGTGCCGGCCGACTGCTGCGGTCAATGTCCCGCACGATGCCCCATTTCTCCCGATATTGGGCCGGGATAAAGCGGGCGTCATGGTAGCGGTTGATCTCCCGAAGCGTTCCGTTGGCATCGCGCCAGCGAAAGCGAAAAAATACTTCTTCGATTGTGTGCGCGAGTGTCGGCTTGAGGTTGTAGGGGTATCCGTATCCGGTTCCGGGGAAGGGTTGGGATCGATAGAGAACGGTAACAGCATCGTGGGCAATGATGTGCCGGTCGATCATGCTGGCAAGCACGCCGTCGGCAATCGCCGCGATGCGTGCCTGCCTGTGGGCGACGCGCAGGATGGATTCGGTGTGGCTGCCGGAGAAGCGCGCCCGATAGTCGACCCCGGCGTTCATCCCGTAATCTGACTGAAGAATATGATGCGGTGCCTTGTAGCCTGAGTTGGATGTGGGGGTTACGAAGAGGACCGTTTGATCACGAACGTCTTCGATTTTTTCGATGCCGCTGCCGGGATAGGTGATGAACATCATTGTGTAGCCGTAACTTCGGTCGGCTTTGGCCGCCATGGCAAACAGTTGAAAACCCGAACACTCCACGCCAATCGGAACCGATCCGGTATTGAGGGCTACGATATGCAGCAGGCCGCTGCGCATCGCTTCGAGCTGGGCGGCGTTGGTCCGGTAGCGAAAAAACCGTACCCGCTTCCCGGTCGCCTGTTCGATGCGGTGTGCCAATGCATTTTCTGCCCCCTTGATAAAAGCCTGATTTTCCGTATAACCAAAGACCAGTTCATAGGGATCGAGCCACGCGTTTGGATTCGATTCAGGATCGGCCAGCAGATCGCCGTTACGATCGCAA
>CAZRUT010000273.1:0-1885 GCA_964603215.1 uncultured Nitratifractor sp. | reverse complement strand
TCGTTCAGACTCTGGGGGGCGGCTACGGTGGTAATGTCTTTGAGGGCCCATTCTTTGTAGGTGCCGATTGCCGGTGTGACAATCTCATCGATCTCTTTGTGGTCCATGATGAGCACTTCGATGTCCGCTTTTTGATACGCTTCAAGAAGTGGCGAGTGGCGGAGGATGTTTTCGTCTTCGCCGATCAGATAATAGATGCTCTTGTCTGTTTCTCCCTCCCGTTCTCCGGCCCGTTGAATATAGTCGCCAAGCGAAGTGAGGCCATCAACCTGGGAGCTTTTGTAGCGAATAATGTCCAGCAGCAGCTCTTTGTTGGTGTGATCGGTATAGATTCCTTCTTTGATCAGTGCACTGTACTGTTCGATAAACCGGGCAAACTTCTCTTCGTCGAGCTTCTGGATGGCACCGAGGATTTTTTTGACCGAGGCTTGTTTGATGTTGGCCAAAACCCGATTTTCCTGCAAGAGTTCACGGCTGACATTGAGCGGCAAATCTTCACTGTCAATGATACCCCGCACAAAACGGAGATAAAGAGGCAGCAACTCTTTTTCATCATCGGTGATGAAAACCCGCTTGACGTAGAGCTTGATGCCGGGCTGGAAATCGGCCCGGAGCAAATCCATCGGCGCCGTGCGGGGGATGTAAAACAACGTCGTGTATTCCAGCGAACCTTCGACGTGATTGTGAAGGTGAAGGAGCGGCTCTTCGCTGTCGTGCGAGAGGGTTTTGTAGAATTCGATGTATTCCTCTTCGGTAATTTTGTTTTTTGGGAGGCGCCAGAGCGCCGTGGCATCGTTGACTTGTTCGAATTTGCTGACCGTTTCGGTCTTTTTCTCGTCCCCTTCTCCGGTGGTCTCTTCGGTTTCGTATTTGAGAAAAATCGGATACGGGATGTGGTCGGAATATTTTTTGACAACATCTTTGACCCGCCATGTGTCGAGGAACTCTTTTTCGTCTTCTTTGAGTTTGATGTAAACAATGGTGCCGTGTTCGTCTTTGGTGATCGGTTTGGTTTCAAACTCTCCGGTCCCGTCCGAGCGGAACATCCATGCCTGGTCTTCGCCCGCTTTTTTGGTGATGGCATCGACCGAATCGGCTACCATAAATACGGAATAAAAGCCTACGCCAAACTGCCCGATGAGGTTGCTGTCCTTTTTGGCATCACCGGTGAGCTGTGCGACAAATGCTTTGGTTCCGGATTTGGCGATGGTGCCAAGGTTGTCCATCAAATCGGCTTCGTTCATCCCGACACCGTTGTCAATAATGGAGAGGGAATGGTCGGCTTTGTCGAACCGGATTACAATTTTGGGCTCCCAGTCTGCCTCTTTGAAGCGGTCATCCGTAAGCGTGAGGTAATTGAAACGGTCAATCGCATCGTTGGCGTTGGAAACAAGTTCCCGAATGAAAATTTCTTTGTTGGAATAGAGCGAATGGGTCATCAGCTGCAGCAGCTGACCGATCTCGGTTTGGTATGTATGTTTGGCCATAGGTGACTCCTTGAAATGGGTATTTTCCCGGGATTATAGCCAAAAAGTTTTAATATTTCAAGGTTTTTTGGAAAGAAAGTTTAGCGAATAGGACTAAAGGTTGTTTTGCGAGTACATCCGGCGGACTCAGTGTCCGCGAATATACGATCAGACGGCCACCGTGTATGTCATGACATCTTCAATGTCCCTGCCGATCGCTGCAGCCAGTTTCTCCGGCAGCACAGGGATGCGCAGTGTTTGCACCACCGATAAGTCTTTGGGGATCGGCAGGGTGCGCTCGAAGCCGTTTTTCAGCACAATTACGCGGAGTGGATATTCCCGCTGCATGGCCCTCAGGCGATCGTCCCAGCCCGCCTGCAGTGCGGCATAGGTGATCACAACGGTTTCATAGAGTGCAA
>CAZRUT010000272.1:0-1893 GCA_964603215.1 uncultured Nitratifractor sp. | reverse complement strand
TATTCACAACGCCCAGGACGCCTTGCTGCAACACGCGGTCCCCAACAAAACCATTCTTATTATCATCCGCGAAAACGCCGCGAGCGGCTGGATCAATATCATCGACAATGGCGGCGGCATTCCCGACACCGTCGCCGGTAAAATCTTTGAGCCCTATTTCACAACCAAACACAAAAGCGTCGGGAGTGGCATCGGGTTGTATATGTCCAAAGAGATCATCGAAAAGCACATGCATGGTACAATACGTTTCCGGAACATCCGCCACCGGATGGGGGTCAAAAACGGTCCACTTCAGCCGTGCACCATGTTTACCGTCATCGTCCCAAAAACCGACTTAAGGAGTCCGCGATGAATATCCGAGATTTTGACATTCTGAAATCTTTTTCAATCCTCTATATCGAAGATGACCCCAACCTGCTCAAACATACTGCGTCCATTCTGGAGGATTTTGTCGGAGAAATTTTCGCCGTGGATCATTGCCGTGGCGCTTTGGATGTCTTGGAGCACCACCCGATCGATGTCATTGTTTCCGACATACTGCTCAAAAACGAAAACGGCATCGAATGCCTGAGGATCATCAAAAACGAACGATTACACAACATCCCTTCCATCCTCACTACGGCCTATACCGATACCGAGTTTCTCCTCGATGCCATCCAGCTGAAAGTCGAAAACTATCTCGTCAAACCAATCAGCATCAAAGATCTGCTCAACTCCCTTCATGATACCCTCAAGCCCAAAATACAGCAAAAAGAAATTCAGCGCACCCAAAACATCATCAAAACCATTTCACTCGTCATAGACGGCAAGCAGGTAGAGCTGGTGCGGTTTGTGCTGAAAAATCTTGACAAAGACAATCTCCTTCACTACTCCTATAACGACATCATGGAAGCAACCGGCATCAGCAAGCCTACCATCATCAAGTTGTTTAAGCAATTGATCGAAAAAGGAATATTTACCAAAGTACAAAACGGAAAATACCGATTTAATCCTGCAGTACTTGAGAGGCTGTGATCCTGATATTGGCTGCACAGGCGGTCATGGATCATTTTCGGGCACGAAATAGTGTATCGATGTACACGGTTTGGACGGCTTTCAAAATCGGCCCAGCATGGCGCAGCGCGTTCATGGTGACGCGGTGGGGGTGGCCAATGGCAATGGCAAATCCGCGTTTTTTGGCGATGGCAACGGCTTTTTTGAGTTGGGAGAGGATGGAGGATTCTTTTAGGGTGTTGTCGATAAACACATCCCGGGCGATGTACGGATCGCCGTATGCGCGCGCAATGTTGCGTATGGTGCTTTTGGCCGTGGTGCGGCTGTCGACAAAGACAAAGCCTTTTGCGCGCAACATCTCATAGAGCCGTTTCATGGCTTTGTAGTGGGCAGTAAAAACACTGCCGGTATGGTTGTTGATAAAGCGCGCATGGGGAAACAGACGCCGGATGGCATCGACACGTGCCTGAACCGTGGGGGTACGGTCCCGAACAAAAAGCATCCCCTGCATACGATTCATTGCCGCACTCCCCGACTCCAACGGCAAATGGACCATGAAGTGGCGGAGCGAATCGGCCAGTCGGTTGCTCGTGGCCGAGAGTTCCGACGGAGGGAAAATCGATGGCGTGATGTGATAGGGGAGCGCCCGGATTGCAGCGATTTGGCTCGGATGGGATATGTCGTCAATGATGAGGACCAGCTTGGGCCGGGTGCCCCGGGTCGGCACCAGACTGGATGCGGGCGCCGGAGGCATTTTGGGATGGTTATCCGCCCCCGGCTCGTACCAGCTCACATCGGGCAGTGCATCACTCCGGGCATCTTCCATCTGGCCGTAGCGGAGAAAATCAACAGCAGTTCGCTTCTTTTTCGGGAATTTTTTTTGGGGAATTTTGGAGGATT
>CAZRUT010000271.1:0-1956 GCA_964603215.1 uncultured Nitratifractor sp. | reverse complement strand
TTGCCAACATTGCCATCGTCGCCAACATCCAGGATATCACCCGCGAACGCCTCAACGATCAAGTCCTGCAGCAACAGGCAAAATTTGCCGCCCTCGGAGAAATGATTGCCATCATCGCCCACCAATGGCGCCAGCCCCTTTCCGAACTCAACTTTAACTGCATTTACATCAAGAAAAAACTCCACGATCCTGATTTGGTCGATGTCGTAGCCAAAAACGAAGATATCATTCAGTTTATGTCGGAAACGATCACCAATTTCCAGGATTTTTACCGGCAGTCGGTGGAAACCCGCTTCAATCCCATTGTTTCCATTGACCAGGTCACCAACATCATCCAATCGGTCCTCGATCTCAACCAAATCCAGTGCACGCGCACGATCGATTCATCGGTCACCATCCACGGCAATCCCAATGCTCTGGCACAGGTCATCCTCTCCATTCTCCAGAATATTATCGACATTGTCCGCAACAAACAGCGCAAAGGGGCTGCGATTGATTTGGAGCTCTACGATACCGATACCCACATTGTTGTGACCATTCGCGACAATGTCGGCGGCATCCAGATCGACCCGATCGACGACATTTTCAAACCATTCAAAAGCAAAAAAATGACCCCTTCCACCGGCATAGGCCTTTACATGTCCCGACGGATCATCGAAGAAAAATTTGGCGGCGAGATTCATGCGGAAAATGTTGCGGACGGGGCCCTCTTTACGATTTGGCTCCCCCATTAACACTCCGGTAACATACGCGCGCTACGATACGGACGGATGCAAAAAAGTCACACAACGCTTCCCATCACTTCCGGGCTTTCTCTGTCCGGAAACCGTGGGCGCATCACACCGAATCTTCATAGCCGATTTCGGCTTTGAAGTGCGCGATGCAATTGGTGCAGTCATGCACTTTGTTGGTCTCGATGACCGCATGAAGCCCTTCGAGGTTCAGGATGCGAACACGCCCTTCCTTGCGCCCTTCAATGAGCCCGCTGGTTCGAAATTTCTTCAAAATTCGTGAAAGGGTTTCGGGAGTGATGTTGAGAATAGAAGCGATTTCATTGTGTTTGAGTTTGTAGAATATTTCGGAGTTTTCAATCAGGATTTTTGCCACTTTTGCTTCGGAGGAGAAAATCGTCTCTTTGTGGACCAGCGATGAGAGAATCATAATTTTTCCGGTCAGGGATTTGATCATTTCCAGAGCAAACGACTTCTCCTGGAGTGATTCAAAAACGTATTTTGTCGCAATCTTGGCGATGGTGCCTTCGGTCAGAAATTCACACGTCGCCGGAAACGGCACTTGCTCAAAACAGGCATACTCCCCGATCACTGCCGGCGCTTCGAAACGGTTGATTTGTATCTGGGTTCCCTTGGGGGCCGTTTTGTAGAGTTTGACCGTTCCACGCAATAAAATATAGATATAATCGCTCGTATCCCCTTCATAAAAAACAATGGTCTCTTTGGTAAGGTTCTTGATGATCGCCTGATCGCGCAGGCGTTCCAGATTGGCCTCACTGAGTTTGGAAAAGAGTTGGATATCACTGAATCGATGCATGTTGCCCTTTATATTAAACCATCATCTGAAATCATAAGCAAAACAAATTATAGCGAAGTGAGATAAAAAAATTATTAAGCAATCACTGCTCGAACCAGCACAACTGCTCCCGGAGCCGAACGACTTCGCCCACCACGATCAGCGCCGGCGTCGGAAGATCTTTGGCTTTGGCATAAATGGTGTCAAGGGTACCGACGACGGTTTGCTGGTCTGGACGCGTGCCCCGACTGATGACGGCAATCGGAACATCTCCGGACTTGCCGATCTCTATGAGTTTCTGGGTAATTTTTTCCAGTCGATGCAGGCCCATCAAAAACACAATGGTGTCATCGGTTTTGTAGTTCTCCCAGGGAATCTGGGATACGCTTTTGGTCGCTTCGTGCCCCGTCACGACCCGGAACGATACCG
>CAZRUT010000270.1:0-1995 GCA_964603215.1 uncultured Nitratifractor sp. | reverse complement strand
CGAAATCATTGTGGATGACATCCACCATGCTGCCCTGGCAGAACACGCCCACATTGCCTATGCCGGTGTCACCCGTGATGCAGACGGCACCCTCTACGCCACCGGCGGACGGGTGATGGTATGTGTGGGGATCGGCGATACGATTCGCGAAGCCCGCGACCGTGCCTATCTGCTGGTGGGGCAGGTCCATTTTGCCGGCAAGCAGTGCCGCACCGATATTGCCTGGCAGGCACTGGAGTCCACCTCATGACGGCTCGAGAGCAGACTGCAACAATCGGGCGACGGGCCTGGGCTGCGTTGATTGATTCGCTGGTGCTGAGTGTGTTTGTGCTGATTCTCTATTACGATCCGTTGATGGCGCTGGCCGAATTGGCGCGTCAGGCCGGTCTCCAGCAAAAACCGGAAATATTTCTTGCAGCATTTCAAGCGTTTCAAACAACAACATTGCCGTATATTTTTGCCCTTTACATTGTGTACCATGCCGTATTGGTCTGGCAGGGAGGCATGACTTTGGGAAAATATCTGACCCGAATCCGGGTGGTGCGGGCCGAAGACGGCGGACCGGTGTCGCTCGGGTCTGCACTGGTGCGTGCACTGGTACGGACACTCGGGGAAATGTTTTTGATGTACGTCACCTTTCTCCCCGCATGGTTTACACCCCTGCGCCAGACGCTCCACGATCGCCTTGCCCGCACGGTTGTCATCCGCGTTGCGAGGGATGCGTGAACCCCCGGAGCGCCCACGCAGCCATTGCATCGGCACTTGAGACCCTTGATTTGCCGACACTGATTACCCGCGACGACATCAAAAAACGCTACCGCCAACTGGTGCGGGAGCACCACCCCGACCGAATGGGGTCACCCGAGCGGATGGAGGCAATCAATGCCGCGTATGCTCTGCTGATGGAGTACATTGAGACGTTTCGGTACCGCTTCGATGCCGATGAGATTTCGCACCATTACCCGGAGGGGGATCATGCCCAAAAATTCACATTTTAGCACCGTGTTCAAAGATCGCCGCGACGCGGCAGCGCAATTGATCGAAGCTATGCCGATTGCGGACCTCAAAGAGCAGGCTGTGATGGTAGTGGCCATCAGCAAAGGGGGTATGGTCATAGCCGATGCACTCGCCCGGGCGCTCTCAGCCCCCATGGAGATCCTCCTGATCGAGCCGGTCCCGGCTCCCCACAATGCCGCGTTGCCCATTGCTATGATCAGTGAAACCCAGACTTTGGTGATGCATCGGGCCCTGATCACGGCATTTGGGATCGATGAAGAGTATGTCTATGACGAAGCCAGGCGGCGTTATGATGAGCAGGTTGTGTCATCGGTGTACCGGTATCGCCAGGGGACCCCCATCCGATCGGTTGCACAGCGTGTGGTGATTTTGGTGGATGAATGTGCCGAAACTGGCATGACGGTTTTGACGGCGATTGCGTCGATGCTGGAGCAGGGGGCGACCAATGTGTACGTTGCGGTGCCGATCCTCGATCGCCAGGTATATGCCAATCTGATTCAAGTCAGTGACGGCGTTTTTTGTCCCCATGTCATTCGGGACTATATTTCGATAGAATACTATTATGAAACACTTGAAACCCCAACAGATTCAGCCATTGAAAGGATAAGAACAAGCCATGCGTGAAACCATTATCAAGATTGAGACCAACGGAATCAAAGAGACATACCATGTCGGCAAAGTAGCCCGACAGGCAAGCGGATCGGTTCTCTACCGACAGGGAAAGGCGGTGATCATTGCCGCTGTGGCCGTTGATCACAAACCGGTAGAGGAACCGTTTCTCCCCCTGACGGTCCAATACATCGAAAAGAGCTATGCCGCAGCCAAAATTCCCGGCGGCTACATCAAGCGCGAAAGCAAGCCGAGCGATTTTGAGACCCTTACTTCCCGGATCATTGACCGTTCGCTCCGCCCGATGTTTCCCGAGGGATTTCGCTATCCCGTCACCCTGAATGTCATGGTGGTCAGCAGCGATCCCGA
>CAZRUT010000269.1:0-1997 GCA_964603215.1 uncultured Nitratifractor sp. | reverse complement strand
CGAACTCCACCATAACGGGATAAAAACTGTCTTCGAATACTTCGGCGATCTTTCCCTTGCCAAACACCAGGCCATATACTTTGTCCCCGGGTCGCGCTTTTTTAAAATAACCCATCGCATCTCCTTCTGAATCAAATGATGAAGACCATTATAACACGAAATGGTTACATGAGGAGATCGCCGGCCTACAAAATCTCCCGCTGCCCCTTGGCGTTGGGGGCACTGAGGATGCCTGTGCGTTCCAACTGTTCGATGATATTGGCCGAGCGGTTGTATCCTACCTGAAGCTTGCGCTGGAGGTAGGAAATGGAAGTTTTTTTGTCGGTCAGCACCACGGATTTGGCCTGCTCATAGAGAGCATCGAGCTCGATGCTCTCTTCACCGTCCTCATGACCGCCGGAGCCCCCGCCGGCGACGAGATAACTCTCATCGTACTCGGGGAGGCGCTGGGCTTTGAGAAATTCCACAACAGCATCGATCTCGTTTTCGGTGCTCCACGGGGCATGAATCCGCACCAGACCGGTCGCTCCCGGCGGTGTAAACAAACCATCCCCGCGCCCCAGCAAGCTTTCGGCACCCATCTGATCGAGGATCACCTTGGAATCGATTCGCTGCCCGACGCGGTAGCTCAACCGCGATGGAAGATTGGCTTTGATCAGGCCGGTGACGACATCGACACTGGGGCGCTGGGTGGCCACGATCAGGTGGATACCACAGGCACGGGATTTTTGTGCAAGGCGGGCGATGGAGAGTTCCACTTCTTTGCCGCCGTTCATCATGAGATCGGCCAATTCATCAATGATCACAACAATATAGGGAAAGGGCTCGGCCGAACGTTCACGCTGGACTTTGTCGTTGTAGTTTTCAATGTTTTTGGTTCGGCTTTCGGCCATCAGCTTGTAACGGCGCTCCATCTCTCCGACCATATTGGCCAGAGCGGCAATCGCTTTGGCCGGTTCGACGATCACGGGTGTAATGAGATGGGGGATGTCGTTGTACATTGAAAATTCGAGCATTTTTGGGTCGATCAGCATCAGTTTGAGCTGATCCGGGTCATTGCGGTAGAGGAGCGAAAGGATCATCGCATTGATCCCGACCGATTTGCCCGAACCAGTGGTGCCGGCCACAAGCAGATGGGGGAGCTTGCGGATGTCGGTCACAAACGGCTTGCCGACAATATCTTTGCCCAGCGCGATGGTCAGCGGCGAACCTGATTCTTTGAATACGTCGCTTTCGAGAATTTCCCGCAGGTAAATCGTATCGATATCGGCATTGGGGATTTCAATCCCGACAACATCCCGGCCGGGTATGGGAGCCTGGATCCGAATCGTGTGGGCACTGAGCGCCATAGCCAAATCGTCCTGAAGTCCCAAAATTTTGGAGACTTTGACATTGGGAGCTGGCTTGAACTCAAACGTCGTCACCAGGGGTCCGCTGTAGGTACGCACCACATCCCCCTCGACCTTGAACTGTTGCAATTTATTCAAAAGCTCTTCGATCTTCCGGTCAATTTCTGCTTCGTTGATTCGTTTTTTGGTCTGCGGGGCTTTTTGGAGGAACTGTAGTTTGGGGAGTTTGAAATTTTTGGGTTTGGCGACGGAACCTTTTTCAATGTCGGCCAGCAGGCGGGAGTTCTCTTCGAGCTCTTCGACGATTTCGACATCATGGCCTGTGGTTTTCTTAGTGCGGCGCGTGCGCGGCTGAGGGCGCACAGCGGCAGCAGGCGCTGTGCGCCCCGGCACAGTCATCTCTTCGGCACTCGGCGTGCGTTCCTCTGCCCCATCGGTGTCAAACGGGATCGTGTCGTTGTCGGATTCGGCACCCGAATCACCAAAATGGTCTTTGACATCGATCGGATCAAGCGACATATTTAAAATCCGGTCAATCTCATCCTGGCGCTCCACATCAAAAGGATTGTGAAATAATCCGCGAATCCGACTGTACAGCGAGTTGATCGAGACAATCGAAGCCGACGGTTTTTTGGATGCCGGCCTGCT
>CAZRUT010000268.1:0-2020 GCA_964603215.1 uncultured Nitratifractor sp. | reverse complement strand
GGATGCGGTAGAAGCCTATTTGCTGGAGCAGTTTGACGGCATCGATATCCATTATGAGCGGTGGATTCTGGCATATGAGCCGATTTGGGCGATCGGAACCGGGCGGTCCGCTACGGTTGAGGAGATTGCGACAACCCATGCCGTGCTGCGCCGTCATGTCGCCGTGCCCATTCTATACGGAGGCAGTGTCAAACCGGACAACATTGCCGATATTGCGTCGGTAGAGCATGTTGACGGAGTGTTGGTCGGCGGAGCGTCTTTGGAGGTTGAAACTTTTTTCTCCCTGATGGCACGCGTCTAATTAAATAAACTTTCCAATGCCGACGTATCGGTCGTCTTTTCTGCTTCGCTTCCTGCACCATCTCCTCCGGTGCGGTCCACAATACCTTCAACTTCATTGAGCTCGATTTGATAGCCGGTAAGCATGGAGGCAAGGCGGATGTTGATCCCGCTTTTGCCGATCGCTTTTGCTTTTTGGTCGGCCGTGATGTTCACAATCGCTTTTTGTTCACTGGTGTTGGGATTTTCGACCCGAACATGCTGGACAACAGCCGGCGAGAGGGCGCGGGTGATGTAGATTTCCGGGATAGGAGAATATTCGATTGCATCGATGTTTTCCCCATCCAGCTCATCGGAAACGGCATTGATGCGTACGCCGCGCTGGCCAACGGCGGCACCGATGGGATCGACATCCGGGCGGTCACTTTTGAGGGCGATTTTTGCCCGTTCACCCGGAATGCGTGAGCAGGAGAGAATCTCAACAGCCCCATCCTGAATTTCGGGAACCTCTTTTTCCATCAATTGTTCGAGAAATTTGGGTGCGGTGCGGCTGAGCTCCAGAAACATGCCGTATTTTGGATCGACATTGACGAAGCGCAAAAGCGCTTTGATGGTGTCGCCCACCTTGAACTTTTCTCCTTTGATCCGATTGCGCTGGCTGAGAATCCCTTTGAGTTCGCCGATTTCGGTGTAAGTATTCTCGTTTTCATCGACACGGGATACGGTGCCGATGATGATGGTGCCGACACGGGACTTGTATCGATCAAACATATCCTGCTCGACCCGACGCTGAATGTGGTATTCAAGCTCTTTAAATAGATTGGCTGCTGCGGTACGCCCATGATCCTCAAGGACAAAGTCACTCCGGAGCTGATCACCGATTTCGATTTCTTCGTCGTAGTCTCTCGCCTCTTCGATTGCCATAAAACTGTCTTCCTGCTCTGCAAGTCGTGCATCATCATCGGCGACGACTGTAATGATTTTTTGGATACGGTATGTACGGGTATCGTGGTCAATCTCCACCTCAAATGTGCTCTCGGGCGTTGTCAGACGTTGCGCTGTTTTGATGACAGCATCTTTAAATGCATCCAATGCATGTTCATCAGAGATATTTTTTTCGTGCGCCATTGCCTCGATAATATCCAGAATTTTTTCCATGGGAGTTTTCCTTTTGCATCCGTTTTCTCGATGCGATTGAACCGAACAGTAACACATCGTGTGGGATTTTTCATTTTTTGTAGAGGATGATTATATCTAAAGCTCCCTTTACGCAAAATAAAGTATAATCCGACCAAATAATGTACAATCATTCGATGCAAGGACCCCATACTATGAAATTAAAATTGGCCAGAACAGCCCTCAAAGCAAAACTCAAAACAATTGAATTGAGTAAAATCGAAGAGCATTTAGACAAACAGGCTATTTATTATTTTGACAAAGAGAATTCCCACAAAGATATTATCGCCCTGATGGAGTATTTTGACGACAAAGGATACAATGTTTATATGCGCGAGATCAAATACGGCCTTAGCGAAGGTGAATACCTCTACGAGGTGCATATTGTCCGTTGATGGATCGGGCGCACGCGCATATGTCGGATAAATCTCCCCCCAAAAAACTCTTTATCGAAACGCTGGGTTGCGCAATGAACATGCGCGACAGCGAGCATATGATTGCCGAACTCAACCGGCACGAGGCCTACGCGCTGACCGATGCACTCGATGAAGCCGACTTGATCCTG
>CAZRUT010000267.1:0-2033 GCA_964603215.1 uncultured Nitratifractor sp. | reverse complement strand
TGTGGATTTGGGCAGGATGGGGGACGAAATCGCTGCTGGTATTGTGCTCATATGCCACCGTGATGTTGTCGTCCCCGTTGCCGAGATTGGTCAATCGAAACGTCAGCACCCTGCCCTGCTCTCCCGCACCCACCTTGACCGGGGCACTGTCCTCCCATACAATCTGCACATCCACCACACGGTCCACCCGAAATGTGTTGGTGTTGCTGGCGAGATGATGACCGATCCCGCCAAGCGCATAGTGTATGTCCGCTGTATTGCTGATGACAGTCCCCGCAGGTGTTCCCGCGGCATACGTGCGCATCAGCAGCGTACAGAACATGAGAAATAGGATCAATTTTTGCAACATGCTGTTTTTACCATTTAGTTGAAATCGGTATGCACCACAGGAATATTACCATCAAAAAACTTTGTTTCATATTAAATAGTATTTTAGACGAAATGTCCAAAGAATGGTTTTTTGATCCTGTTGAATCCCGTTACTTTCCTATGACGATCCTACCATAAAAAAGTCAAATTTTTGTCAAGTATCGCCCATCATCTCATGCAAAACACGTGATATTGTTGACGTGGCTGTTGCAATCGATGGCTTCGGGAGCGACAACAAACGTACAGGAGCAGCGGCTCACAACGCCGCAATATCTTCACGCGGATCGACCAGCCGCCCGGCAACCGCCGTTGCGGCTGCTACGGCAGAATTGGCAAGGTAGATCTCGGAGGTACGTGCGCCCATCCGGCCGACAAAATTGCGGTTGGTAGTGGCCACACACTTTTCTCCGTCGCCGAGGATCCCCATGTACCCGCCCAGGCAGGCCCCGCAGGTAGGATTGCTCACCACGGCACCTGCGTCGATGAGGATTTCCATCAGCCCCTCCTTTTGGGCCTGAAGAAAAATCTTTTGGGTGGCCGGGGTTACGATCATGCGTGTGCGGCGGGCGACCTGTTTGCCTTTTAGAATTGCGGCGGCGATGCGCAAGTCTTCGATCCGCCCGTTGGTGCAGGAACCGATCATCACCTGATCGATCTGGATACCATCCTCTGCTGCCTGCTCAATACTCCTGCCGTTGCTGGGCAGAAAGGGATAGGCAACCACCGGCGAAAGCGTAGCCAAATCGATCGTGATGACGGCGGCATAGTGGGCATCCGCATCCGAAGAGTGGATTTTGGGCTCGGCACGCAATCCGCCGTTGGCCCTGGCCCTTTCGTCCAGATACTTTTGCGATACTTCGTCTATGGCAAAAATACCGCTTTTGGCACCCGCCTCGATCGCCATGTTGCACATGCTGAATCGGTCGGACATTTCCAGATATTGCACCCCTTCACCGGTAAATTCGATCGCTTTGTACAGTGCTCCATCTACGCCTATGCGGCGGATCAATTCCAGAATAATATCTTTGCCGTAGAGATGCTTTCCAGGCTTGCCGACGAGATGGACCTGGATCGATTCGGGCACGTGAAACCAGTTGCCCCCCGTGATAATCGCAAACGAAATATCGGTGCTCCCCATCCCCGTCGCAAATGCCCCCAGTGCCCCGTGGGTGCAGGTATGGCTGTCGGCTCCGATGATCACGTCACCGGGGATCACCAACCCTTTTTCGGGCAGCAGGGCATGCTCGATCCCCATATCTTTTTCATCGAAAAAATATTTGAGATCATGCTTGTAGGCAAAATCACGGCTCACCCTGGCCTGATTGGCGGAGGCAATGTCTTTGGCCGGAATGTAGTGGTCCATCACGATCGCAAAGCCGTCCGGATTGGCCAGCTCCAGCGCTCCACTCTCTTCAAAAGCCCGGATCGAGATGGGGGTGGTGATGTCGTTACCGATCGTCAGATCGATCGGCACCCGAACAATCTCACCGGCGTGCACTTCGCGCCCGGCGTGCTCGGAAAAAATCTTCTCGGTAATGGTCTGTCCCATAAACGTTCCTCATGTACTGAAATTGGGTGTATTGTATCGAAAAATGCGTTAACCCAAATGATGCATGAGAATCGCCTAATATTCTGCAAAGGCTTAGTGCATGGGTGTTTGCAAA
>CAZRUT010000266.1:0-2049 GCA_964603215.1 uncultured Nitratifractor sp. | reverse complement strand
AAGGCTTGCGCATTGCTTTGTTGGGATCGGTGTGGCTGTATGGGGCATGGTGGGGACTTGATTTCCGTCTGCTCAACACCATCACCGGACTGCTTTTTGTGTATCGGTTGCTGCGCGCCGAACGGATGGGGTGGTTCTGGAGTGGATTTTTTATCGCATTGTTCTGGTTTTGGTGGATCCTGGTCAGCTTCCGGTACTACCACATGTCCTGGGCCATCCCCATCGGAGCCGCATCCATTGCACTGATTTACGGCGGAATTTTTTATAGTATTTCATGGGCGGCGGCGCATCTCGCCAAAAAATTGTGCTCGAGAAAACCGCACGACATTCGAGTGTGCTGCACCCAATATACCGTACCCCTGAAGGCTCTTGGATTTTTGGGGATTCCGTATCTGCATCCTTTGGCGTTTGACTGGTTCAAGCCGGAACTGGTCTTTGTGCACAGTAGCCTCGGGGTAGCTACATGGCAATTTGCCATCATCCTGTTGGGAATTGTCCTGGCGCAGACACGCCGCAATCTGCTCTATCTCGGCATCGTCGTTTTGGCTTATTCGCCGGTCCATACCCGTGTCCTGCCCGCCGATCCGACCCACACCATACGGCTGGTAGCTACCCATACTACCATGGCCGACAAATGGAATCCGGCCTTCATGCCGCTGCACATCCGCCATGCACTCCAGAGAATCGATGCCGCCATAAAAAACGGCTACCGTGTCGTGGTATTGCCTGAATCGATTTTTCCGTTTTTTCTCAACCGCCGCCCCAAACTGATGGGAGAACTGCTGCGGCGTTCCCATGCCATCACCATCGTCATCGGTGCCCTGTATTACGACCACGGCGTGCACCGCAATGCCACGTATCGGTTCCGAAACGGTCGGTATCGTATTGCCAACAAAGTCCTCCTGGTTCCGTTTGGCGAAGCCAATCCCCTCCCCCAGTGGGCTGGCAAGTGGGTCAACAAAATTTTCTTCGACGGCTCCATTGACTACATCGCTTCGGCCACCCCGACTGATTGGGAGATTGGCGACCAGCGCTACCGCAACGCCATTTGCTATGAAGCAACTTCCGAACGGCTGTATGCAGGGAAGCCGGAACGCATGATCGTCCTGAGCAACAATGGCTGGTTTGTCCCCTCGGTTGAACCAACATTTCAGCGTCTCCTGCTGGAGTATTACGTCCGAAAATACGGCACAACGATCTATCATGCTACCAATATGTCTCCGGCATATGTTCTCGAAGCAACCTTTTGATTTTTTTGCTATAATGACAAAAAGGGACCGCGAACAACCCCAAGCGATCCACAATGACTTGTGGGTGACTGGATTTTGTCGGGATACCAAAAAAGAGCATAGGCAGTCTTGAAACGTGATGAACACACACCGTTTTTTTCTGGCACCCATCAAGGCTTACCAGTTTGTCTCACGCATGCTGCCCGGATCATGCCGTTACTATCCCACCTGCTCAGAATATGCCGCATGGCAATTTACATTGAATGCCCCGCACCGTGCCCTGATCGCCAGCACCCTCCGGATCGCCAGGTGCAACCCGCTTTTCCCCGGCGGCATCGACTATCCGGTCATCCGATTCACGCCGCCAAAATGCCCATCCGCGTGTCTGTCCAAAAAAAGACATGGTACCATCAAGATCGTTTTTTGGATCGTGCCCACCCTGCACAATCCCGCACATTATTACATCATAAAGGACATCCATGACATTCACCTTGCATTCCCCGCTTGATATGCACCTGCATCTTCGGGATGATGCGATGCTCCGCGCCGTCGCGCCTCTGAGTGCCGAATATTTTTCCGGTGCCGTTATCATGCCCAATCTCGTGCCGCCGATTACAACAAAAAAAGCGCTGTTGTCCTATCGAAACAGGATTACAGATCCGCTCAATATCCATGGCCGACACGCTCCATCCAACGTACACAATTCACAATCAGAAATGCAAAATTTCACCCCCTACATGACCCTCTTTTTCCGTCCTGATTACGACCATGCTTTTCTCGCATCGTTCGGCAGTGCCCTTACCGCCGTCAAGCTCTACCC
>CAZRUT010000265.1:0-2075 GCA_964603215.1 uncultured Nitratifractor sp. | reverse complement strand
TTGATTTTAAACGCCCCCCACGCATGCATGTGGTGTCCGAACCAATAAAGCCAGTACGAATAAAACCCGACAAAAATCAACGGCAGGAAGACTGGAATGAGCATCAGCAGATTGAGGATGCGGGACTGATAGAGGACAAAAAGAACGAACAGCACCGCAACCCCCAGCAGTGCATAAGGAGCCGCCGCCCGCAAATATGGAGCGCCCCGCTGCATCGGATCCATGCCGATGAAGTGGTTGATCGTCTCCATTTCATGCACATCACCGCTGAACCCGTCAAAATGGTAATAAACCGGGATGCCGTTGGGAAACGATTCTTTGGGGTAATTGGGTGCCTCCAGTGCCACATACCAGATCGGGGCTGTGGCCACCGAAAGCTCGCCATCGTTTTCGATCATCTTTTTGAGGTTGCCGGCCGAACCTTTGGGGGTATCGGGGCTGACGTAGCGCCCTTTTTGGTAATAATCCCACACGGAATATGTCCATGGAGAAAACCGATCGGCTTTGTCGGCGGCAGCCAATTCCACAACATTGTGCGTCAACACTGCAGGAACCACAAAGAAATAGAGAAGAATCCCCAGCGCCAGCAATGCGAAGATCTTCGATTTTGTCAGTGAACTGTTCATCACGGACTCCTTTTTGTTTTTCGGACTGATTGTACATCAATCACCCTTACCATGCGTTGACGGATATCAATAATAGCTATCAATTTCATGATACGGGTGATGGGTGTTGTTTTTTGTACAGAAAGCGGTGTGCCGGGGGGATCCCGGCAACCGACGGATTACTAGAAGAGGTTGGCGTTTTTCTCAACCCACTTGAAGTATTCGATGATGTTTTTGATCTGCTCATCGCTCATACCTTGATTCGGCATGCGGAGATTGAAATAGTTGATCATCGAGTCAACATACGGATCTTTGAATTTGGACTTGGGATCTTTGATGAATTCGGCGACCCACTTTTCACCATTTTCATGGCGCTGGAGTACCCCGGTCAGATCCGGTCCGGAAGACACTTTTCCAATAACGTGGCAACCGCCGCATCCGCCTTCGCCAAATGCTTCCTGACCTTTTTTGGCTGCTGCGCTCATCGGAGTCGCAATTTTCTTGACCAAGAGATCTTTGGCACGAATACCGACATCAGCGGTTTTGACCATGTACTGCCAAATCATGTTCTCAAACAGAATCGCCTTGTTCAGGTCGCCTGCTTTGACCGCAGCATCCGATTTTTTCTTCTGCTCGGCGATTTTGCCGTACTGATCCAGAGCATCGGTCACGAGGTTTTTGACGGTTGGATGTTTCTCGAAGTGATTGGCTTTGAGGAATTTGACAACCGACTGGATGACAGCATCTGTTGCTTTGTTGGTAGCAACCGTTTTGTCATACTCAGCTTTGAGCTGCTTGGGTGACATTTTTGCCATTTTCAGCTTGGCAGCCGATGCATACTTTTTGTTGGGGTCTTTGACCATCAAATACCCCATCATCTCCAGGTGCAGTGCCGAACAGAATTCGGTACAGTAGTACGGGAAAACCCCTTCCATATCGGCTGTGAATGTTGCCGCAACGGTTTTGCCCGGCTCAAGCGATGTGTGGATATTGTAGAGGTCAACGGTGAAGCCGTGGGTCTCATCCTCTGCCCGCTCAAGGTTGGTCAGGTAGAACGTGACAATATCACCCTTGTTGACCGTAACATGCTCCGGGTTGATGTGCGAGCGCACCATGGTACCATATACATAGACATGATTGCCCTTGCGAACGATTTTTTCCTGGCCGGCCAAAGTTTTGCCCACATGGGTCTTGCCGGTAAAGGCACTGGTTCCCATTTTGTAGCGTACTTTCGGATGAAGCATGCTGGCGCGGATGGCAACAGCCTGGTGGGGCTCACCCAGCGGAATCGGCATATCGTAAAGCAACTGCATTTTCTTGCCGCGGATATCAATCAGCTGGTGATTCTGCGGATGCAGAGGGCCAATGTCGTTGAAGCGGTCAATCGCCAGCTTGTTGAGTGCGATGATGTAGTCTCCCTGGGGATCTTCGGTCTTGCCCTCCATACCGCAGAGGTGGCCGATGTTGTAG
>CAZRUT010000264.1:0-2105 GCA_964603215.1 uncultured Nitratifractor sp. | reverse complement strand
TGCCGGCGGTGGCGGTCGGGTGGATACGGGGGGCGGCTTGATGGTGCGCGGCGATGCGGTTGCCGATGTGTCCATACTGGATCATCTCCATTTTGGGGTGCGGTATGGGCTTGTCGGGTCTGTTGCAGGAAGTTTTCGGGCGACCAGTTACGGGGCAACACTGGGATATGAGGAGCACTTTTATGGCCTGGGCGATCCTGCTTTCTCGGACGATGATACCGCACTGAGCGCATGGCGGTTTCGACTCCAGAACAAGTCGTATCTTCCTGCAAAAGGGATGTTCAAAAATGGGCGTGTCCATCGTGTGGAACTGATGGGTTTTTCGCTCGACCGCTTCATTACCAAAAACATTTATCTCATTGGTGAATCATTTTGGGCATGGAAGGGCAAGGCGGGAGGATATGCTGAGGGTGTCTTTGGGCTGGGGTATCAATCCAATACATATCACGGACTTCGTCTGTATGCTGAAGCGCTGGCAGGCGTAGGCGGCGGTGGCGGCGTGCATATGGATGGAGGGATGTTCGGTTCGCTTGGCGGCGGTATCGTATATGATGTGAACCGAAACACACAGTTGCGGGTGGGTGCTGCGCGGGTGCGAAGCAGGACCGGCGGTTTTCAGACAAGCGGTATTGATGTGGGTATTCACTACAAGTTCTCTTTGATGGAGGCACCATAGTGGCTACCGGGTTGGTGTACCCTTTAATGTTCCGATGGTGATCATGTTGCTGAAATAAAATACACGCGGGTGGTTGTGCGCATCCAGCAGTACCGTCATGCTTCCTTTGCCGTTTTTGAAAATCCCTTTATGGATCCCCATTTGCAGCAATGTGCCGCCCTGAGGTCCGCCCCAGCGCCGGATCAGTTTTGGGTCATGCGAGAGATAGATCGGAACCTTGCCATGTGTTTCTTCAGATCCGGCGGCGATATACGTGATGCGTTTGGCCGGGGATTTTCCATATTGTTTTAATGCATTGTGAAACAGGGTCAAGTAATCGTTATGACCAAAATGATCGAGCGCGCCGCTTGTATTGGCTGTTTGTTTTTCCTGAACCCATTTCTGATATGTCCGGATGATTTTTTTGGCATGATAATCCATACGGTATTGTATGAGATCATGCATTTTTTCTTTGGAACTCCAGCGCTCGATTGTCAAACGATCGCTGTAATAGAGGCCGTGGCGAATATGGCCGACAGAACGGTAGTGTTCGGTCCGTTTTCCACGCAGAAAATTGTAGATTCCCTGCGTGGCAACGCGCACATCAATCGTATAGCGGTCACCCGATTCTTTTGCGGATGCAGTGGCTGTCGCCAGCTGCCCGGTCAATGAAGCATGAAGGGCAAAACGGCCGTTGGCGTTGCAGCCGGAAAGCGACAGCATAACTGTGCCACCCAGAAGCAGCCCGATGAGGTTTTTTGGGAATGTTTTCATGTAGAGAGTGTAGCGCAGCAGTGTTAATGATGATTTAACACCGTGACGCAGCATCAAAATCGATAACGAAACCCTATCCCGTTTCCAGCAGGGATGAGTTGAAAATCACTTTGCTTTTTTTTGTGATAACGATTACGGTAGTTGGCAACAATTTGATGCCCGATAAGCGTGCCGATGAGCCCCCCGGCCACCATATCCCCTACCCAGTGATGATGTCCGCGAATATTGGAAGCAAACACCAGCGCCAATGCTCCATACGGCAGCCAGTAGTTATCATACATTTCCTGATAGACTTTGGCCATACTGAAGTACATGGTGAGGTGAAAAGAAGGAAGAGCTGTGCGTTCACCCCCTGATTGTATATGAATAGGTTTAAATGGGCTGAAGTCGTGCGGGTTATTGGTGTGGGTCGGCTCAGGATCCGTGTCATGGTAAAGGTCACTTTTTGGGCGTCGCCGACCAAAAAGCGATTTGAGAATAACTTGCGTGAACAGTAACGAATAGCCCATCGCCTTGATGGCCATGATGGCTGTGACCTGGCTCTTTTCATCGCCGAGAGCAAAACCACCCAGATAGTGTGCAAGGCTCCCATAAACCAACCAGCCATCTGCCCCATGGGTGAAGCTAAATCCGGTTGACGGGAACAAGGTCGGAAATCTGTAAAAATCCAGCGGTG
>CAZRUT010000263.1:0-2136 GCA_964603215.1 uncultured Nitratifractor sp. | reverse complement strand
GAGAAAAGAGTGGATGGGTGAGGGGGAGGAGAAGTTGATGAAGGCGTGAGGGGGGGGGGGGGGGGGGGCAGGATGGGGACGGCAGAATGTCTCGTAAATGATGTGTTCACGCAAGACATAATCTGCACGGGCCAGGAAGGATCGGGAGTCGAACGAGACGGTTCGGGGGCGCAGGTAGAGGACACGGTGGCGCCGAAAAAGGGTTGCAATATCTGCGGCCAGTTCGCGTCCGTAAAACTGACGGGGGTGGTGGAGCACTGTACCGCCAAGGGCTTCGATTTTTTGGGCGGTGGCACCGCCAATGGCGATGGCGGGCCGCTGCACCCACGTCGGGTCGATCATTTCGGCACTTGCGACGGCCTGCTTGGAAGTGAACATCAGTGTATCGCACCCCTGATAGTCGATCGCATCGGCAGTGAGGCGAAAATCGATCATTGGGAGGGGTCGGGTGCCGGCGTATTGGCGGGGTGATGTGAGGTAGATGGGCCTACCCATGTGCGGGGTGCGCTCCGGCAAAGGTCAATGCGTTGATGTGCTCATCGTCATGGGGATCAAAATGGGGCGTGATGGCCCACCCTTTGGTCGGGTCAAGTGCCACAATGCGCGCTTCGATCTCTTCGGCAATCTGGTGTGCGGTATCGAGGGTCATTTCAGGCGTCAGTACTAAATGAAATTCAACAAAATTGGCATTGCTGTCGGTGCGCGTTTTGAGCCAATGGTACCCGCGCACGTCCGGATGGCCGGAGATAATCTCTCCAATCGCAGCGACGGTTTCGCCGGGAAGCGCTTCGTCCAGCAGAATCATGGTCCCCTCATGGATGATGGCATAGGCCGAATAGACAATGTAAATCCCGATTCCCAGACCAAACAAAGCATCCAGCGCATCCCATCCCGTCAGCCAGACCAGAAACAGCGCCAGCAGCACCGCGCCGTTGCTCCACAGGTCGGTCTGGTAATGGAGCGCATCGGACTTGATCACGAGGTTGTCGGTGGACACGGCAATGCCGAGCAGATAGCGTACCAACATGTACGTGATGCCAATCGAGAGGAGCATCACGAGGATTGAGGAGCCGAGATAGACGGTCGGGGTGTGCTGGAAAAATTTCCCGAATGCGCGGTAGAGTATGTACAGGCCCGAGAGGGTGATGATGGTTCCCTCGATAACACCAGCGATCGCCTGAATCTTTCCTTTGCCGTACTGAAAACGTGCGTTGGGACTCTCTTCCGCTTTTTGAATCGCAAAGAAATTAAACAGCAACACCGCCATATCAAGGATTGAGTCGATCGCCGAAGCCAGTACCGCAACCGAACCGCCGGCAATACCGATGATCAGCTTCATGAGTGTCAACAAGGCAGCGACGCCGGTCGATACGACCGTCGCACGCTTTTGGGGGGACATGGGAGGCAAAGGGAGCGTCGCGATGAAGGCCATACGGGCATCCAACCCGATCAGCGCGCACAGCGGAAAAGATGGCGGCGCACCCGGACGCGGCGGTAACGCACTTTGGGTCTGGCCATGATATGGGCAGACTCCATCTGGTTGTGGGGCCAATAGGTATTGGGCTCTACTTCGACGATTTGATAGCCGTCGTACGCACACACGTCGTACGCACCGGTTCGGCATGTTTTGGCATGGGCGGCCGACGCGATGCCGGCCAATACTATCAGGGATACAAGTATTGTTTTCATGGTAGGCAACCTTTGTTCATGGATCGTATCGCCCATTATAGCCAATTCCGGTTAAAAGGTACTCGATTTAGAGGGCAATGCCCAGCAAATCCGTCACGCGGCGGGCAAACGCTGCCCGGTCATCCAATTCCAGCCCTTCGGCCAGCTTGGCACTGTCGAGCAGTACCCAGGCGGCCGCTTCGATTTTCTCGGGTTTTTTGATCTTTTCGAGTTTCTGGATCATGGGATGGTCGGGGTTGATCTCCAAAACCAGCGGAAGGTCGGGTGCCTCCTGGCCCATTTGGCGGAATACATGTGCCATGCCTGCCATCGGATCGGAACTGTCGGGGACAACACAGCTGGGGCTGTCGCTCAATCGCGCTGTGACCTTAACCTCTTTGACTGCATCGCCCAGAATCGTCTTGAGTTTTTCCGTCAGTTTTTTGTGCTGCGCGGAGAGTGCCTGCT
>CAZRUT010000262.1:0-2142 GCA_964603215.1 uncultured Nitratifractor sp. | reverse complement strand
CCTGTTTTTGGACGAGGCGGTCAGCCCATGGATGATCGTCGGCACAGTAATGACGCTGCTGGCGGTCGCAATCTTGAATCGTATCAAGGTGTGGGGACAGAGATAATCCGGGGACGTGCTGCCTGCATCAACACATCAACGGGCAAGATGCGCCTCCAAAAAACTTACGGGCATCTCTAATACGCAAATTTGTAGCCACGGCGGCGGACGGTATGAATCACCTGGAAGCCAAGAATGCTTTTGAGGCGTTTGCGGATCTGGTTGATGGCAACTTCGACGGTATTGTCACTGACATATTCGGGCTCTTCCCACAGAGCATTGATGATCTCGTCTTTGGAAAATACACGCTGCTTGCGCAGTGCCAGAAATGCCAGAATGTCAAATGTTTTTCCGTTGAGCGAGACAATTTTGTCATCGTATTCGATCTTTTTGTTGGCAATATCGATGAGCAGCTTGCCGACGTCGATTTTTTCACCATGAAGATTGCGCATATTGGAGAGTACGCGGGCAGCGATCAGATCGGGCTCTTTGTGGTGTTTGATGATCACGTCGTTCACACCAAGTGAAAAATAGGCAATCTGGTTTTGTATGTAATCGGTCAAGATAATGATCTTGGTTTCGATCTTTTTGCGCTTGACTTCATTGATGTAGCGTTCGAGAGAAAATTGCACCCCCTCGTCCACAATAATTACCAATTCATAGTGGCGAAAATCGGTAAAATTCGTTGCGTCGTACAGGTCGCGTGCATTGTCAACAATGCAAATAAAATAACGACCGATTTCTTCTTCGAAACGTTCGGAAGTCTGGTCGTCGAAGCCTACAGTGAGTATTCTCATATTGGCATTTCCTACTTTCTGACAGAGCATTGGCAAAAGATTTTCTCATGATTCTGACATATATATTGGCAGATGATCTCATTTGTTAGCGAATTTATATCTAAAAGAAGCTTATTTAAAAATAAAATAGAGTAGTAAGTGCTTTATTGTGTAACCACGGAGTAACGTTTCATCGTTTTGTGGCTTTAATGTAAACCCGTTTGGGCGCAGGATATCCTTCGACCGTTTTGCTTGGATCATCCGGATCAAGAAAATGCTCCAGGCTTTTGGATGCGATCCAGTCGGTTTTGCGCTGTTCATCGAGATCGGTCTTGCGCATCGCAAGCACCGAAACCGTATCAAATCCTGCTCGGTAACACCAGTGCTCAAGCGCACGGACCGTAGGAATAAAATAAACATTGCCGATCCGGGAATACCGATCACGCGGCGTGAGACACACAGGCGCTTCTCCATCAATCATCAACGTATCGAGGATCAAGGTTCCTCCAGGCTCCAGGCCACGGTAAAGCGACTTGAGCGTGCCAATCGGATCGGGGCGGTGGTAGAGTACCCCGAGACAAAACAGCACATCAAAACGGTGTTCGTAGTGCTCCACATGCTCCACCCCCAGCAACTCATACGTGATGGGACGCTTGAGAAAAAGGTTGATAAACTGAAATTGTGTGTACGCAATGGGAGAAGGATCCATGCCGATCAGCTTGCGTGGCTGCTCCTCTGCCATGCGAAAAAGATAATAGCCATTGTTGCAACCGATATCCCCGACCACTTTGTCGCGCAGCGCGACATGGGGTGCAAGCAGCTTATATTTGATGTGACTCTGCCATTCGCTGTCGATCAACAGAGAACCCAGGCGAAACGGGCCCTTGCGCCACGGCATCAGCAAACGGGCGGTCTGTTCGATCTGCATGCGTGCAGTTGCCTCAAATTCCGGATCGAGATCAACACCGACCGTATCTCCGAGATGCACAGCAGTCACAATCGGTTCCGGCAGTGCCGCAATCGCCGCCTGGAGCGGGGCAATGTTTTTCCACCTCAGCCATGCTTGGCGGTCGCGTCGGAGTGGCTCCAGATCCATTGGGCTATTCGACGGTGGCTTTGATGATTTTCTGGGGCTGAACCGGTCGGTCGCCACGGGCGGTGCGGGCGTGTTCAATTGTGCGCACGACGGCCTGACCCTGAATGACTTCGCCAAAAATCGTATAGCCGCCATTGAGCCACGGCGTGGGTGCCACCGTAATAAAAAACTGACTGCCATTGGTATTGGGGCCGTGATTGGCCATGGCCAGCAAGTAGGGGCGATCAAAAA
>CAZRUT010000261.1:0-2149 GCA_964603215.1 uncultured Nitratifractor sp. | reverse complement strand
AAAGCCGGCTCGCACTCATCGCCGAGAATTCACCCGTTGCCAAAATCGCCCAATTGCTGCAACACGATACCATTGAATTAAAATAACGATCCGGTGCCGTGAGCGACATCATCGAAGCTTTCGACGAATACCTCACCGTCGGCAAAGCGCTTGATCGCAGGACGGTGGAGGCGTATGTTCGGGATGTGACGCAACTGGAAGCCGCGGTTTCCAAGCCTCTGGTACAGGTCGAAACCCAAGACGTGCTTGCCTTTTTGTCTGCTTTTTCAAACACACGAACCTTGAATCGGAAACTCTCTGCTGTCAACGTGTTTTTTGATTTTTGCCACCGGAACGATTTTGCCCAAACGCGCATCAAAATTCCCATGGCCCGTACCGCAAAAACACTCCCGAAATATCTTGCCTATGATGCGATCATGTCGGGGGCGGCGTTGATCGATCGCCGGTCGGTTCTTGGGTTGCGGGATTATGCCTTGATTCTCTTTCTTTATGCCAGTGGGGCGCGGATCAGCGAGGCCCTGAGCGTGCAGCGGAGCGATATCCAGGAGGGCTGGCTGACCATCCGGTATGCCAAAGGGGCAAAGGAGCGCATGGTGCCGCTGGCTCCGCCGGCCATTCAGGCCGTCGCAGCCTATTTGCGGGAAGCCGATATGCGAAGCAGTGCGCTGTGGGTCAATTATCGCGGAGAGCCGTTGAGCCGTATTTCCGCATATAAAATCACGCAAAAATATTTGGGTGTTTCTCCGCATGTCTTGCGCCACTCTTTTGCGTCGGCACTGATCATCGGCGGTGCTGATCTTCGGGTGGTGCAGGAACTTTTGGGGCATGCATCGCTGGTAACCACCCAAATCTATACCCATATCGAACGCCGCCATCTTGAAGCGACGATGCGGCAGCACCATCCTCTGGGACAAAACCGGACACAAGGAAGCCCGCAATGAAAAGCACCGTTGAGCGCCTGCGCCATCACGGCATTGTCTGCACGAAGCTGACCGAAGTGCCCCCGAAAGCACTGGGAAGTCGCAAGCGGATCACGCTGTACATCGGTGTGGACACAGCCGGGTATCGGTGCAGCGTCATGATGCTGGCAAAAAAGAGTCGCGTTGTGCGTCAGGAAGTCTATGGGGTGATGGCGCTGCACGCGACACTGGAGGTGTATGTCGATGCGCTGTTCACAAAGCGATACATAGGGATTGATGCACCCCTTTGCTCCAAGGCAAAGGCAGTGCTGGAAGAGGCGGGCTGGGTTCTGGTCTGACCCATCCCGAACGCAGATTAGCTTTGGCTTTTGCGGTATTCGAGGATCATTTTGAGGGCTTCGTCTTTGAGGAGCAGCTTCTCTTTTTTGACCACCTCCAGCTCCATATCGCTGAGGTGCAGGCGCCCTTCGTCCGCATCGGTTGCTTTTTGGTCAAGTTCATTGTGTTTTTCGAAAATTTTGGCGAAGTGAGCATTGCTCTGTTTGAGCGCGCTGATCTCATCACGGTATTCTGATAACATGGTGACTCCTTGTGTTGTAATAAGGCATTATATCTTTTTCGGGATAAAAAGGGGTTGGATTTGGGTATAATGCGCCTCAATATTTTCCACCAGGACATGCCATGACGTTTCAAGATCTCAAACTTTCCAAGCCCTTACTGCGTGCCGTTTCGGAACAAGGCTATATCGAACCGACACCCATTCAAAAAGAAGCCATTCCGGTGATTATGAAAGGGAGAGATATTGTGGCGGCTGCCCAAACCGGAACCGGAAAAACCGCCGGATTTACGTTGCCGCTCCTTGAGCGCCTCTCCCGCCGCACTCCGCCCGTAAACAAACACCAAATCCGTGCCCTGGTGCTGACCCCGACGCGGGAACTGGCTGCACAGGTGGCAGAGAGTTTTCGGCGCTACGGCCGCCATACGCCGTTTCGTACGACTGTGGTGTTTGGCGGGGTGGGTATTCATCCTCAGCTGGCAGCGATCCGCCGCGGCACGGATGTGGTCGTGGCAACCCCCGGACGCTTGCTGGACATTGCCGGCCAAAAGGGGATCGACCTTTCCGTGTTGGAGATTTTGGTCTTGGACGAAGCGGATCGGATGTTGGATATGGGATTTATTCATGACATCCGTACATTGATGAAACTGATGCCGCGCCGACGCCAAACCTT
>CAZRUT010000260.1:0-2149 GCA_964603215.1 uncultured Nitratifractor sp. | reverse complement strand
CCTTGATTCCCTGCTTGCGAATCTGTTGCGTGAGGGAAAGCAGTGTCGGCTTTTCACCGTAATTGACTGCCACATATCCGTGGTCGATCGTAAAGTTCCCTTCCCCCCAAATTGCGAGACCGTAATCGTGATGCATGGTGGTTGTTATTCGGTCATCATGCTGTAAGGGCGTTGTAGTTTTTCGGTGAGCTGCACCAGACTCACTGCACGCCCCTCTCGGGCAAATTCACGCCGATCCATAAACACGATCATGGTCGGCACGGCAAAAACGTGATAATGGGCTGCCACTTCCGGAGCATTTTCGGCATCAATGTAGTGTTGCTTGATTTCCGGAAAATGTTGATCAAACATTGCTTTGACTTTGGGACGCAGGGCATGGCAAACGTTGCAATGGATGCCGGAAAAATATAGCATCACCCCCAACTCTTTATTGATGGCATCTTGCATTTCATCTCGTGTGACTGTTTCCAGTTCCGGCATCATGGTGTTATCCTTGTTTTTTGCGCAATTGTAGCACATTTTAGGTATGCATAAGGGCAATTAAGGGATGATACTCCCAATCAATATGATCGTAAGGATTCCTGTAATGTCCCCGAAATTATTCTTATGGCTTGGTGTTGGCTTGGTGCTGATGCTTTCAGGATGCGAAGATAAATCAATCGTCAATCTCTACGACAAATCCCTCCAAAAACATCCACCAAAATGCTTGGCACTCACGACGGTTTTGCAGGATGCATCGATGGAAAAAGCTGTGCGGGACCGGTTTCATTTTGACCCGAAATGTCTCTGGAGACTTGTGATTGATTACAAGCGGAATATCCAGTGTACATCCAACCAAAACAGTGAACGCAAAGCCTTGGGCGCCTTTCCGAGCAGTTACCTTCGGATGGAGATTTGGCACGGAATGTCTGTGGCGTACAGTTATTACATTGACGTGCCCCGTGCAGCAAATCCTGATGATATTGCACGCGCTATTGCCAGAATTAAAAGCGATTTATATAAATAATGAATATTGATGTAAATCCATATTATCAGATATTTATTAAAAAAAGTACTTTAACATTTACATAATGTGCTTTTGCATGTTTCTCTAAGTTTTTTCTTGTATCAATCCGGCTTCGTAGAGAAAGGGCGAGGGTTTGAAATCGATTTTTTTCATGCGATCATGGTGCGCCATGGAGAGAAAAAGACGGTCTTTTGCCCGGGTGACGGCGACATAAAAAAGGCGCCGCTCTTCTTCGATTTCCCCGCCTTGGTGCATCAATTTGTGATTGGGGAAGCGTCCATCCATGAGGTCAATAACATACACGTCGGTAAATTCCAACCCTTTGGATGCATGCACTGTCAGCAGGTTGACGCCCTCCCCCTCGCTCAACTCACTGCCACCGAGAATCATGGCATTGACAAATCGATCCAGTTCCCGATAGTGCCCGCTCAAATCAAGCAGCAACTGCCCCTTGCGGAGAATCCGCTCGCGGGCTTTCTCCCGTCGATCTTCGTCGATCACTCCACTTTTGTGCCGGGCACGCTGTGTGGCAAGCAGTGTAATGATGCCACGATACAGTGGGGAATCCACCGCATGTCTGAGGATGGTTTGGGGGGCATGTGCCCGCCTGGATGCTGCCACAAAACGGTAAAAATTTGCAAAAAACTCCACCCCTTCCCGGCCGATTCGGGGATGCTTGAGGAGCGGATGGGCGCGGATGGCGTCCGGGAGTTCCATGGAGGCGAACCGGGTAACCGATCCGATTTCTATGTCGTCATCAAAGAGTCCCAACTGGAGGTTCTTGTTGGGATTGAGCCTGGGGAGATCGAATCGTTTGGGACGCACAATGCCTTCGATCAAATCCCCTTCTCCAAAATGGAGCAGAGAGAGAAAAAACTCCTTGGCCAGGGCCGCTCCAATTCCCTGTCCGTATTCAAACACATGGATGAATGCCATCATATCGCGGGGGTTGACCCGTAGGCTGAGTAGGTCCAGAAGAAATTTGATCTCTTTGGATTCAAAAAAACTGCTCCCCCCTTTGCGCTTGCAGGGTAGCCCCAGTTCGCGCAGACTGGCCTCGATCCCATCCGCACTGGCATTGTTGCGAAACACCACGGCCGTGTGTTCCTTCGGGGTGGGGGATTGCTGAATCATGGCGGCAAT
>CAZRUT010000259.1:0-2154 GCA_964603215.1 uncultured Nitratifractor sp. | reverse complement strand
CACCTGCAGATTGAGGGTCGGCACCAACTCCCGGCCGCCCAGCCCCTGACCGGCCCTCCCTGTTCCGCCGATCGCATACCTCCCCCCCAGAAGCCGGTTGGCCATACGGATGTCTCCGTTGCGGAGGTACGTCCGGATTTCGCGCGAGTGGACCGACACCCCATCGACCCGTACCTCATCGACAATCACCACATCTCCGTCAAACAGCATGCGCAAATGTGCCGCATCCCCTTCCCGACCCTGACCAAACGCAAAATCGTACCCCACAACCATCCGCACAAGGGCCGGAAAATCTTCCTGGAGATGCCGGACAAATGCGGCCGCACTCCATCCCCGTATTTTTTCAAAGCAGTAAAAATAAAACGGCTTGGATGCGTACCGCGTCCGCTGAAACCCCGGCGTGAGGTATCCGCTGCCCCGTTCGATCACCACGACGGCATCGGCCCGGTCGATCAGGGCGCGGTGGGCAACATGAATGCCGTCAAACGATCCGATGGCAATCGAACGAACGGGTTGAACAGCATGTATGGTCTCATGGTGTTGGGGATTCACGGGCATGCTCCTCATTCTCAAAAAAGTATTATACCGCACCCCCATTTACTTTTCGTTGCACCAAAAAGATTATACTTGGGGATCCGAACAAAGGCATCCCCATGAAAAAACTTTTACGCCTACCTTGGCTGATCATCCTGAGCCTCTCCGCCGACACGACGGTGCCCCAAACCGCATCCAATCTGGCGATCACGATTTACAACGACGACCGTGCATTCATCCACGACGTCCGCGAAGCCAACGCCACGGCCGGCCGGCAACGGCTCATCTACGAAGGGGTGCCCGCGCATGTCATTACCGCCAGCGTCGTCCCCACATTCAGCGGCATCGATACCCGGCTCTATTCCCAGAACTACACCTACGACCTCATCACACTCGATTCAATGCTCAAAAACAGCATCAACAAAACCGTGGCATTTTATACCAACGGCAAAGCGCCCACACTCTCCAAAGGCACCCTGCTGGCCTACACGCCCTTTGTGATGGTGCGCCAGAAAGGGACCGGACGGATCATCACCCTCGAGCGGGCCACGCAGGTGGTGTTCGCTTCGGTGCCCCCCAATATGATCACCCGCCCCAGCCTCGTGTGGAATATAGAGACGGCCAAGGCAGGCCCCCTGAATATTGACCTCAAATACCTCACCACCGGCATCCGCTGGCAAAGCGACTACGTCCTTAACCTGGGCAAAAAACACCTCGACCTGGTCGGCTGGATCACCGTCAACAACCGCTCCGGCGTTGCCTATCCCCACGCACAGATCACGTGCCTCGCCGGCGACGTCAACCGCGCGCGCCCTCAGCAACCTGCCGCGCGAAAATACGAAAAATCCCTCGCCATGGCAGCACCGGCCCCTGCGGTGCAGGAGGAAGCTTTTTCCGGTTATCATATTTATACAATTCCCTTTCGGGAGACCATTGCCAACAATCAGCAGAAACAGATCCGTTTTCTCGAAAAAACCGACGTCAATTATGCCCAGTACGGTCAATGGACCAACCGCTATTTCGAGCGCAACGGCAAACAGAAACTCCACTTTGCCAATACCATCGCCTTTGTCAACACGCAGGACAACAACCTGGGCATCCCCCTCCCGGCCGGCATCGTCCGGATGTATCAGGCGGACCACGCGGGGGCGAGCCACTTCATCGGATCGAGCCGTATCCACAACGTCCCCGAAGGCGAAAAAGTCACCCTCACCATTGGCACCCTGTTTGATGTTGCCGGGGAAAAAACCATCACCAAATATACCGCCCGCAAAGGGTATCGCAATGTCGAAACCACATACGCCCTCCGCAACCGGGGCGAGACGGCCCAAACCCTCAAGATCCGCGAGATCGTCCCGCGCTACGGAGAGAATATCCGCCTCAAATCAAGCTGTTCTGGCCTCTGTTCTGTGCGCAAAATAGGGGCTTTTGTCCGGGAATACACGGTGCAGCTCAAGGCCAAAAAATCGTACACGTTTACAACCGAATTCGAAGTGTACTACTAAGCCGTTATCCAGCGATACACCCACTCCTGATTGCCCGCTTTGCCTACCAGCGGGCTGGGGACCTTGTGCGCCATCCGCCATCCCGCCCCGGCGGCCGCCGCTTCAAACCGTGCCA
>CAZRUT010000258.1:0-2156 GCA_964603215.1 uncultured Nitratifractor sp. | reverse complement strand
GGTCGGCTTGTTTGGCGTGGTAAGTGTCCATCGCGGCTTGAAGCGAAAGTGCAACCATTTCGGAACAGGCAGCCTCTTCGGGCGGGACGTCGTCGAGCATACCCAGGGTCACGCCGATGAGTTGCTGGCCGGTCGCAAAGTCGATCCCTTTGGCTTCGCCGGTAATGATGGAGCCGGCTACAACGGTGGTCATGCATCCGATGGCCTGAAAACGAATGTCTTCGATTACGGGCGCACCCTTTGTGTCATCAACATCGAGATAAATAATGACCTGTTCTCCGTTGTCAGGATTTTTGCCGATCCCCATTGCATCGGGCTGCTCCAAGCTGCCGTAATTGCGGGGGTTGGCCATGTGTTCAATGATTTCTTGATCGAGTGGGGTCATGGGTGGTGTCCCTGTCTTGTGAAATGGATTGTGACGGCATTATACCAACATCTATGTTAGTCACATATGATGCACAGTGTTTTGCATCTAAAATGATGGGCCATGTTTCTGCACATCATGCGCACATGGGCATACACAAAGAACCATCGATGTACCGATGGATGAAACGCACTTCTTTGCCAGCACCATTGCACCAAGCAGGAGATGAGACATTCATTTGGGTTTAGGGCACCTCCAATAATAGGTAGTACGCACAACATTTCCAGCTTTCACCTATTATTGGAGGTGCCCTTTAATGGATCTTTCAGTCAAGTACGGTATAATTCTTGTCCAATTTGACCGATTTTGCGGCTGTGGCGGAATTGGTAGACGCGCTAGATTCAGGTTCTAGTGGGGGCAACCCCGTGGAGGTTCAAGTCCTCTCAGCCGCACCACCCTCTTATATTTTTTTCTTTGTGCTACAATGAGTTCATGAAAAGATTTTCTCTCCTTTTATTATGTGTCGTTTCCATGGGGGCTCTGCATGCCGCGTACACCCTCAAACCTGCCGCACGTCCCCGCAGTGCCCTCGATCGGATGCCGTTTCATCGGGTGGCGGATATGCGGACGATTCCGCAGGATCCGGCTTGGTATGCACGGCAGGCGGCCCCCTGGCGCCGTGCAGAGCAGCGGCAATACGACCGTCGGTACAATCAGCGCTATTTCGCTCCGTGGCACATGCGTGCGATGGGAGAGCCGCCTGAAGAAATGGCGTGGGCCTTTCGGATGGTGCAGCGTCGACCGGTGTACGACCGGCATAACAAAAAAGTTCCCGAAACAACATGGAAATGGTGGGTGCACAATGCCAACTTTGGCGCGATGGATCGGGCCAAAAACTATGCAATCTCCGTGCGGCATACCAATCTGCGTGCTCTGCCCACCCATACAGCTGCATACCGCGATCCATGGAAAAGCACTGAAGGCTTTCCGTTTGACTACAACCAGAATTCGGCGCTCTATCCCAATACACCGCTCTACATTTCGCACTATTCGGCCGACCGGAACTGGGCTTTTGTCCATACTCCGGATGCATACGGGTGGGTGCCGGTGCGGGACATAGCCCAGACGGACTCCCGTTTTCGTCGGCGCTTCATGACGGGGCGATACGCCATGGCGGTGCGGGACAATATGGCACTGTATCACGGAGCCCACCGCGTGAGCCTGGTGAAGATCGGCACGCTGTTTCCGATGGATGCACACGGCCGTTCGCTCCTCGTGGCGACCCGGGATATTTCGGGGCGTGCCCGCATCGCCTACATACGGCGTCCCCCCCTGGGATGGGTTGCACCCAAGCCACTGGCGTTTACACCGGCCAATATTGCGTACATTGCCCGCCAACTCAAACGCGACCCTTATGGCTGGGGCGGGATTGCCTATGGACGGGACTGCTCGGCAACGACACGGGATTTTTTTGGGGTATTTGGGATTTTTTTGAGCCGCAACTCTTCCGATCAGGCACGCGAAGGGCGCGAAGTGATCAACATCAAATCCCGCAAGGGGGCAGCCAAAAAAGCTGCGATCCTCCGCTATGCCCAACCATTCCGCTCGCTTGTATATGTGCCGGGTCACATCGGAATATATATTGGCCGATACAAGGGCGAACCGGTCATTTTGCACACGTACTGGGGTGTTCGACTGAAGGATTTTTCCAAATATACGCTGGCGCATACCATCATCACCACAACCGAACCGGGCAAGGCACTTCCTAATCTTCGCCGGGAAAGCATGATGG
>CAZRUT010000257.1:0-2163 GCA_964603215.1 uncultured Nitratifractor sp. | reverse complement strand
CTTCCATGTGGATGCCGCCTCCCTGACCTTTCTCGCCGGGATCGGACTCACAGGGTTTGCTGTCGCCGAGCTCGCGGCATTCAACAGTCGCCACATCAAACGCATGTTTGCCTACTCGACCATGGGACAGATAGGGGTGCTTTTTGTGGCATTGGCTTCTGACAATATTACGGTGATCGCAGGGGGGCTGTTTCTGGTTGTGGCACATACTGTCACGAAATTGATGCTGTTCCTGGCGTGGGATCGGATCGAACAGATCCTGCAGCGCAACACAACTGAGGCATTCGCGCACTTTCGCTCTCCGTTTTTGCTGGCACTCTTTGTGGTTGGTTTTCTCTCCATTTTGGGCATCCCGCCGTTTGCAGGATTTATCGCCAAACTGACCATCCTCAAAGGATTGGCCCAGATGGGATCATATGGGATCGTGGGAGCCATTCTGATCATCTCACTGGTCGAGGCTGCATATTTCTTCAGGCTACTGTCGCAGCACCTTCGATCGGACGTTACGCAGGAAGTTTCCGTCTCCCCCCTCCACAAACTCCTGTTGGGATCGCTGGCACTTTCCCTGCTCTATTTCGGCCTTTTCCCACAGGAACTTCTGGATATGTGTACGGGCGCGGCACGCACATTGATGCAAGGAGGCTTTCATGTTTAGTATCGCATTGACTCCCCTGGGTCATCTCTTTTTCGGCATGACGGTCTTGGTGTTTGCAGCACTCATTTTTGTGCCGAATGGACACCGCAATATGCCTCTGTACGGCCTGCTGTTTGTTGCGTTGGGGCTGATCTTTTACAGCGGTGATCTGGTGACGCTTTTTATCGGATGGGAAGTGATGGGCTGGAGCAGCTATTTTTTGATGGCATCGACCGCCAGAGTTCCCACATTGCAAAAGTACATTGTCTTCAATCTGGGTGGTGCTTTTGCCCTGCTGGGTGCCATCGTACTGATCTATGGCTCTACCGGGAGTTTCGTGTACGGCCACATGGATTTTTCTTCCACCCCTCCGGGTATCATGACCGCGATTACCGTATTGCTTCTGCTGGCGTTGTTTGTCAAATCAGGTGTGGTCCCCTTTCATTATTGGATTGTGGACAGCTATCATCAGGCTGATGCCGTCATGTCCACGCTCCTGAGCGCCATCATTTCCAAAACGGGCATCTTTGTTTTTGTGTTGATTTTTTATCGGATGATGGGTGCGCCGCACGGACACGCTTCTCTTCTGGATGGTCTTGGATGGCTGGGAGTATTTACGTCCATTGTCGCCACATTTAAAGCCATCCAGGAGGACGAAGCCAAACGGTTGTTGGCATACTCTTCCATCGCCCAGATTGGCTACATCGTCACCATCCTCTCGGTTGCGGGCAGCCTCGCACTGGAAGCCGCCCTGTACCATACGCTCATCCATACTTTCGTCAAACTGTTGCTTTTTGTCAACGTCGCTGCCATCCTGCACGCCACCCGACATCAGCGATTCAGTGCGCTTGGCGGGTTGATGTACCGGTATCCGTTGAATTTTCTCCTGCTGGTAATCGGCATTATCGCTCTGGCCGGTATGCCACCATTGGGAGGATTCAGTAGCAAATTCCTCATGTACACGGCTTTGCTCGAACCACACAAAGGCTTGCTGCTGGTGGCTGTCCTGTTCAGCTCTGCCAGCGCCTTTTTATACTGTTACAAACTGGTGTACGGCATTTACCTCGGGCAGCCAACCGACGCTGAAAGCCCCGGTCATGTCCCCATCCCGGCACGATTCTATATCCCCCAAATTCTGGGTGCGCTCGTCGTGATTCTTTTGGGTGTGATGCCGGGCGTCGTCGTCCCGTCCTTCAATGCTGTTCTGGAATCAGTCGGTCTCGATCCCGTCATGGATCGGGGGCTTTTCGTTATTGGGAGTCCGTTTGCCTCCTTCAACGGCGGAGTGATCATGGGAGCCTTCGGCCTCATTTTTGTGTTGATTCTCCTCTTCTTTTTGCGCCTGAAGAACCGCTCCACTCCACCCAGAGACCGGCTGGATATCAGTTATTGCGGCGAAGTACCGCACACGGATGATAATCTGCATTATGGGTACGGAATGGGACGGGAACTCTCGCGCATCAGCTTGATTCGACCGATACTCTCCCACAGCACGCATCCCCTGTGGGAACGTCTGCGTATCGTCACAG
>CAZRUT010000256.1:0-2175 GCA_964603215.1 uncultured Nitratifractor sp. | reverse complement strand
CGGCTCTGTATGCGGGAAGGATCACACCTCTACACCCGCCCGACACACAACAGCCGCAGCAGCACCACGGTCACCGAAAAGCTGCATACCCAAACGCTTGGAGAACACGCCGGGTATCACAAAATCAATTACCGCCACGGTATCATAGGATGGATTCGCCATGAAGATCTTTGCCAAGATTAGGTTTTACTGGGGGGCAGCCGTTATCTCCCTCGTCGTTGCCCTCATCATGATTCCGCTGATCCACCTGTTTCCGCGCCACAAAGGGACCATCATGCACACACTCAATCGGGCAATACTGTTTCTGTTGGGCGCTACAATCCAAACAGTCGGCATGCGGGATCCCGCCAGCCAACTGTTCGTGTTCAATCATCAGGGGATCATCGACATCATCACGATGGAAGCAGTTGCAAACACCCACATGGCCTGGATCGCCAAAAAAGAGCTGTTCGATACCCCAATCTACGGACATCTGCTCAAAGGGGGCGGGATGATCTCTGTGGACCGCCAAAACAAAGCCGGCTTGATTCGGCTCCTGCATGATGCGGAAGCACGCATTGCAGAAGGGGGGCGGGCTCTGGCGATTTTCCCCGAAGGGACACGGGCCAGGGGACAAAAACTCCTTCCGTTCAAAGCTGGCGCAAAACTTCTGGCCAATCGGCTCCGTCTTCGGGTGCAGCCGGTTGTGATTACGGGCAGCAAATGGCTCCTCAATGAACACAACCGTACCGCCCACAATGCTACCGTCAAAGTGATGTACCTCACAGCATTCAATGTGTCTGAAATGCCTCAAACATGGTACGAAGATTTAAGAGAAACGATGCAGCACGTCATCGATGAAGAGCAGAGCGTCCACGGACGGGAACGCTGACCGGCGCCTAATCTGCTTCGGGACAAACCCCTTTTTGCCGGTTGAGGACCCGACGTCGATCATCCCAAAATTTTCCGATGGCCAATAGAACAAAAAATCCCACGACCAGCACCACAACAAACGTCGTTTCTACTCCCATATATTCCAATATTTTGATGACGACCCATGCCAACTCCAACGTGGCAAGTATTTCAAACAACAAAAAGAGGTTGGGTGCCAATTTGCCACAATAGTGCCGTTTGTCGTTGAGTCCTTTGTATCGTTTTTTCATGCATGCCCTTGTTGCAATATTATGTTAGTTTACCATAGAAAAACTTAGATTGGTCGATGCACTCCCCACATAAATCTCACCATACTATGCTATAATCTACCCGCAACGGCTTTGCGGCTGCCCACACAAAGGAACCATGATGCTCAAACTCAACTGTGATCTGGGTGAAGGATTTGGCCACTGGCATGTTGCCGATGAAGCGGCCATCATGCCCCACATTGACCTGGCCAATGTCGCCTGTGGCTTCCACGCCGGCGATCCGCTCACCATCACGCATACACTGCAGCAGGCCCAAAAACACGGTGTCGTCATCGGGGCCCATCCGGGCTATCCCGATCGGCTCGGTTTTGGACGGCGGACGCTGGCAATGGGCGCACAGGAACTGCGCAGTACGGTGGTGTATCAAATCGGCGCCCTTGAGGCACTGGCCCATGCCGAAGGGATGCAATTGGAATACGTCAAACCGCACGGAGCCCTGTACAACGACATGATGCAGCATGAAGATGTGTTTGAAGCGATAGCCATCGCCGTTTCGATGTGTGCACATCCGCGCACACTGATGATCCTCTCGACGGCTGCCAACGACCAGTATGCTGCCATCGCACGCCGACACGGCATTGAACTGCTGTATGAGTTTTTTGCCGACCGCGCCTACACTGATGCCGGCATGCTGGTGCCCCGATCAGAACCCAACGCCCTCATCCACGACGCCGATCGCGTCCTTGCGCGCATCGAACACCTCGTCACCCACGGAAGCGTCACGACGGTGGAGGGGGCTACGCTTCCACTCGAAGCCGATACCATTTGTGTCCACGGCGACAATCCGGAAGCCCTCATTCTCGCCCAGACAATTCGTGCACGACTGGATGCGCTGCAATGACCCTGCGGCGTGCCGGCGTCGATGGAGTCATCCTCTATTTCGGCGAAACGATCGATCCGCACATCCATGCGCAGGTCATGGCGTGCCAAAAGAAACTGCAACAGTATCTCGGCCACGGAATCGTCACCCTGCTCCCTTCCTATGCATCACTGT
>CAZRUT010000255.1:0-2219 GCA_964603215.1 uncultured Nitratifractor sp. | reverse complement strand
GTCTGGGACATTCTAAACTTCCTTTATGCTGTCTACGTGTGCATGCCGGTGCGGCACCCGCGCAAATGCGGGTGTGCGAAGCGGACTGAAACAAACATGCTTATTTGCAGTGATTGTCCGACATATAGTCATGGACCTTTATTTTACCGGAAATGATGTCGGCTTTGGCCTGGTCTACCGCTTTTTTCATGGCGGGGGTGATCAGTTTTTCATTGTATTTGTCCAGAGCCCAGTCTACGCCTCCTTCGGCCAGTCCCAGCGCTTGGATGCCGGGCTTGAATGTGCCCTCCTTGACTGATTTAAATACATTATACGCTGCGACATCCACCCGTTTGACCATGGAAGTGAGCATGGTGCCTGGCTGAAGATAGTTTTGGTTGGAATCCACACCGATAGCCAGTTTGCCGGCATCTTTGGCCGCCTGATAAACCCCGATACCGGTACCGCCGGCCGCCGCGAAGATCACGTCCGCTCCCCGGTCAAACTGGCTTTTGGCCAATTCACCGCCACGGCTGGGGTTGTTCCATGCCGAAGGGGTATTGCCGGTCATGTTCTGGATCACTTCGGCTTTGGGATCGACAAAGTGAACGCCCTGGGCATACCCGCACTCAAATTTGCGGATCAGCGGAATATCCATGCCGCCGACGAAGCCTACTTTGTGCGTTTTGGATGCCATGGCTGCCAGCATGCCTACGAGAAACGACCCTTCGTGCTCTTTGAATACGATGGACTGGACGTTGGGCTTGTTGACCACCATGTCAATGATTGCGAAGCTGGTTTTGGGAAACTCACCGGCTACTTTGTCCACCGCTGGCCCCTGAGCAAAACCGATCCCAAGCACCGGATTGTTACCGTGCTTGGCCATTTTGCGGATCGCCTGCTCCCGCTGGGTAGCGTTGGTAATTTCAAAGCTCTTGTAATCGATGCCGGTTTCTTTTTTGAACCGCTCGACGCCATTGTAAACCCCCTGGTTGAAGGACTTGTCGGCTTTGCCCCCCATGTCAAACACTACCGCCGGTTTAAAGTCCGCAGCACTTGCTGCTGAGACACTCAATACCAATCCTGCCGCAGCAGCCAACCATGTCGTACGTTTCATTCTGTTCTCCTTGTGATTTTGGATCGGAATTATTGTACCGAAACCTCTCTTTAAAGTTTGTTTTTTGCAATTAAAGGCACCTCAAAACATAACCATACATCGCGTCACCGTTCCCTTTGGAGCACCAAAGCGCTCTCAAGCGCAATCCGGATCATGGTGTCAAATGTCGTCTGGCGCTCCTGAGCCGTGGTCGCCGCACCGGTGACGAGGTGGTCCGAAATACTCAGCAGACACGCGGCACGCTTGCCGGTGGCCCGAGCGTTGGTGAAGAGTGCAGATGCTTCCATCTCCACACATTGCGCTCCAGTCACCCGCACGGTCTCTTCCAGCGGCCGGATCGCGTAAAAAACATCACTCGAATGGACCCGCGCTGGATGCACTGTTTCGCCCATGGCATCTGCACGCGCCTGGATGACAGCATTGACATCTTCGGACGGATACGTTATATGTGTGGCCACACCGGTTACCAGCTCGCTAAAGGCGGTCCCATCGCTGTAGGCTTCGGTCGCCAACACCACATCATAAATCTGCAGCGCCGGGTCGTAGGCACCCGAAGATCCGATCCGAATTATGGTGTCAACATCATAAAATTTGAACAGCTCATATGAATAAATCCCAATGGAGGGAACCCCCATCCCCGACCCGGCCACGGTCACTGCCCTGCCCCGATACACCCCGGTAAACATCAACATGTTGCGCACCCGGTTGACCACCCGGGCATCTTCCAAATACTGCTCGGCAATAAACTGCGCCCTCAGCGGGTCTCCCGGCATCAAGACCACCGGAGCAATCTCCTCTTTTCGGGCTTCTATATGCGGTGTCATGCATTCTCCTTGTAAAATATTCTCATTATTATAGGGCAATTTTGTTGTTATTGTGCCGGCGGGAGCCTCTCGATTGCATTGCACGCAAAACAATCTGACCACGTGCGTACCCGGATCTTGAATGGTTTGTGATTGCGATCAGCTGGATATTTTTTTCTCTGATAGCACCTGCTCTATCTGCGGCAAGAGTCTGTCTTTGATCTGACGATATGTTCGCTCAAATTCGCTGAAATCTTTGCCATCTGGATCCTCAAATCCCACATGAATCTTGCTAACAGGTTTTGGGAAAATAGGACAAA
>CAZRUT010000254.1:0-2226 GCA_964603215.1 uncultured Nitratifractor sp. | reverse complement strand
AAGCCAAAAAAGACCTCATTGACCGCCATTACCCTTTTATTCATTGTGCCGATACGGCCCAATCGGGCGAACCGTTTGAAGTGACCCTCCAAATGGGAAACGAATACACCCACCCGGACGATTTCGACCACTACATTGAATCGGTCACCCTCTACAACGGCGAAACACTTTTGGCGCGGGCCACCTATGTTCCGGGAACACTCGGCAACACCAAAGCCCACAACACCACGACCTTCACCATCATCCCGACCGGAAAAAAACTGAAACTCGTTGCCCACGGCTACTGCACCAAGCACGGTATCTGGGAAGGGCCGACCGTCGAAGTCGCTGTCGCAGGCTAAGCGCCGTACCCTGTTCCGTCACGTGCGCCTGTGGGGCGCCTGTCTTCTCACAATTTTACACCCATTTTTCTGCCTGGTACCGGTAAATAGCCGGATGTGATTCCAAACACGACTCGGGCAGTCCGGCTTTTTGGCACAGCGAAGCAAAAAAGAGATCAAAATCATCCAACTGCTCCCATACCGACGGCAGATACGTTGCCTGGTGGCCGTCCAACTGAAGGATGATGCCATCCACCCCCGGGCGGATGATTGTCCGCAACATGGCCACATCCCGATATACCACCGGCTCGGGCGGTGTCAGCAGCGAGACTTCAACCTCAATCTCTGCCAGGTCGTCTCGACGCAGCGGCGGAAAACGGGGATCGTGCAGTGCTGCCGACCGGGCATTGCGTATGAGATCGTCAATCAGAGGCTCATGGGCGATAATCGAGCCGATACACCCCCGCAGTCGATGATGTTTGTTAAGCGTAACAAACACCGCCCCGTTTTCCGCCAGCCAGGGATACGCCGCTACCCATGCTGCACGGTCCATCTGCTTCGTCCCGGTCACAGCCTCCTCAATCGCCTCTCGTGCAATTGTCGCCAAAATAGATTTATCCATCATACACCTCCTGCTTTGGGGACTATCATAGCATATAATCACATTTGAAAACGCAACATACGTTGCACAATACCGATCATCAAACCATGGCTGGCGCACGCATAAACGATGATGGAGGAAGCGGTATGCTATAATGGGGCACCTCTAAAGGAGTTATGCCTGATGAAAAACCTCCAAAACGCCCTCAAACTCAAACAGCTCTATCTGCTCAAGCAAATGGGGTTTTCCTATACCAACATCCAGCGCTCCAAGCTCGAAGCCGACATGCCGCGTCTTCCCGATGCCATCGATGCACTCGAAAAAGTCGTTGCATCATGCCACCTCTGTCCATTGAGCAAACACCGCCATAAAACCGTATTCGGAGAGGGGAGCAAGACAGCACAGGTGATGTGGGTCGGCGAAGGACCCGGCGCGACCGAAGACAGCACCGGGCGGCCGTTTGTGGGGCGGGCGGGAGCTCTGCTCACCCGGATGATTGAAAACGTCCTGCTGATCCCCCGCAGCGAAGTATATATTGCCAACATCGTCAAATGCCGCCCGCCGAACAACCGGGTTCCGACCGAAAGCGAAGCATTTACCTGCCGCCC
Organism: uncultured Nitratifractor sp.; assembly: GCA_964603215.1. Classification (GTDB taxonomy): domain Bacteria; phylum Campylobacterota; class Campylobacteria; order Campylobacterales; family Sulfurovaceae; genus S017-3. The sequence goes on along the minus strand of CAZRUT010000254.1, from coordinate 697 downwards.
CTATCTGCTCAAACAGATTGAGGCAATACGTCCCCGGATCATCGTCACACTCGGTGCCACCGCCTACCGCTATATGACCAACGACGACTCGCCCATCTCCCGTGTACGGGGTCACCCCATCGCGGCAGAGCACTACACCCTCATTCCCACGTTTCATCCCAGTTATCTGCTCCGGAATCCTTCGGCAAAAAAGGCTGCATTTGAGGATCTCAAAAGAGTCAAGGCGCTGATGGAAGCGCACTAAAGGACACCCCCTGAAGCAACCGACACCAACAAAAGAAAACGATCCCTAAAGCCCCGTCGGCTTTTTGGGGCGCAAAGCATGCCGGCCGATCACAAGATCAAGAATCCGGAGCGGGGATGCATCGCCTTTGAGGATGCGCCACTGCATGGGGCGGGTATGGCCGTTGGTGTACACCAGTTTGCCTTCGAGTTGGTACAGCGTGGTGTTGCCCTCACGGGTGGTATTCCACTCTTCTCCCCAGGTGCCGGTGCGGGTAGCATTGAGTTCGGCACGGTCTGAAAAATAAGCCAGATAATCGATGCTTACCTCCCGATACAAAGCCGGATCGAGGCGTTCCTGCGCGGCAAAATAGTCCCCCTGCTTCAAGGCAATCAACATGGAAAGTGCATACGCACGGATCGGCGCCACTTCCCGGGCACGACGCTGGTGCTGATAAGCGCGGTAGGCGCTCAT
>CAZRUT010000253.1:0-2236 GCA_964603215.1 uncultured Nitratifractor sp. | reverse complement strand
AACCCTCCGTTCCATTCTCGGTGAAATGACGCTCGATGCGGCACTCTCCAACCGTGAACACATCAAGGTCAAACTCAAAGATCAAATTCTGGATGATGTTGCCGACTGGGGGGTGACGGTCAAATCGGTAGAAATTCAGGACATCAAACCCAGCCCTTCCATGCAAAAAGCAATGGAGCAGCAAGCCGCCGCCGAGCGCGAGCGCCGTGCGGTGGAAACCATGGCAGAAGGCAACAAGAATGCCGCCATCCTCGAAGCCGACGGCAAGCTGGCCGCCGCCGAGCGCGAAGCCAAAGCCCAGATTGCCCTGGCCAATGCCTCCGCGGAAGCGATCCGGCTGATCAGCGAAAATATTCAGGAAAAAGAGCTGCCGGCGATGTTTCTGCTGGGGGACCGCTATATCAATTCGCTCGAAAAGATCAGCGAAAGCACCAACAGCAAATTTGTCATCTATCCCGCCGATCTCCAGAGTGCCATCAAGGGGATGCTCGGAAACGTCTTTAAAGTGTAGCAGCTTCGTATGGACCAATATCCCGAAGGAATCGAAGCGGTCGCGACTACCCAACGGCTCTTTCGGACGTTTCACCGTACGTTTCCCTATATTGAAATCGATCCGCTCATTGCCTATTTTTCCGTGTTTGGCGGCATGAATATGCCGGAGGAATTTTCCCTGTTCAACGGAGTTGAATCGACGGTACAGCGGCAGATTGTAGTACGGATCGGTGACGCAGCGGAAGCGATTGCCCCGTCGTATCTGATGGAAGAGCCGTACCGCAGTCTCCTTACGGCAGCGGCACGCGGAGACGGAAAATTGTATGCCCTGTTTCGGCGGGCGCGGCTACGTGAGACCGTCGGGCGTCAAGTGCTTGGGGATTTGGTGGCGCAGGGGGTGCTGCGGATTGAAGCGTCACGCGAGGCACCGATCCGTCCCCGCCATGGGGAGCAGCTGCCGCGTGCGCTGCGCCGATACCGCATCCAGTCAAAAGCCCGTTTTGTCCGGCCATTCGAGCGGTTTTGGTTTGGATTTGTTGCGCCGTTTTTCGTGCCGTTGATGCGGGGAGAGTCTCAGGAGTTTTGGGGCCATTTTCGCCGCCATCGCCACCGGATCCATTCGTGGGTGTTTGAACAGCTCTCATTGGCGCTGTTGGTCGAAGATTGTGTATTGCACGATGCCGTCCATACGATCGGAAGCTGGTGGGACCGTCACACCGAATATGACGTACTCGCTTTCACAGAAGCGGGCAAGATGATTGTGGGGGAGTGCAAATATACCGGCCGCAGCATCACACGCGGCGCGTGGACCAAACTCCGGGAAAAAGCTGCCGCCAACGGATTTGCAGTGGATACATGGGCACTTTTTTCCCGCCGGGGGTTTTCGCGGGAATTAGCGGGCATGGCCGATGCGCACCTGCGGCTCTATGCCATTGAAGATTTTTCCATACTGCTGAGAGATGCTGCAACCCATTCGGAACAACGGGTACCCTTATTTTAGGCGATGATCCTGCGCCTGTCTGCGTTCGTGGACGTTTTTGAGATGACCGGTGTAGGTGGCAGAAAAATCGTGTGTTCCCCGACTGTTTTTCATAAAATAGAGGTACCGGGTGCGGGCAGGGTGCAAGGCAGCCCGGATCGCCGGCAGTGACACATTGCAGACCGGCGCCTCGGGGAGTCCTTTGTGGCGGTAGGTGTTGTACGGTGTCCGGTCGGTTCGGATTCGTTCGGGCGTTACCCGGGTATGGGAGTAGCGGCCGTAATTGAGCGTGCCGTCCATCTGGAGGCGCATATGGCGCTGGATGCGGTTGTAAATCACCGAGGCGATCCGGGGCATTTCGCGCGCGTTGGCCGCTTCTTTCTGGATGATGGACGCGATGGTGAGGATGCGCCTCCAGCGCGACACATCCCAGTGCCCCCATGCGGAGACAGCCAATTGTTTGTAGCGCTTCAGTGAAAGCCTGACGAGGAAGCGGATCGTGCCGCGCTCGTGCAGATGCAGCGGGATGCGGTATGTATCGGCGATGATGCCCGCTTCGGGAAACGGACTGAACGTGCGATAAGCCTGTGTGAGTTTTGGCGCATCAAACCCCATAGTTTCGGCCAGTTGTGCGAGAAAAAAGACGGTGGTTTCTCCCGGGACAAGGGTGATGTTTTTGAAGTGGCTTCGGGGAGAAGCGATCCGGGCAAAAAGCTCCAGTCGGCTGATGCGCTGCTTGCCCAAATAGACCCATCCGGGAATCGG
>CAZRUT010000252.1:0-2275 GCA_964603215.1 uncultured Nitratifractor sp. | reverse complement strand
AATACCTGCCTGTCACGCAGGGGGTCGCGAGTTCGAGTCTCGTCCGCCGCGCCACATTGTTCATTTCATTCCTCCTTTTGAAATAGAAAATCATTGCCCGAGACCATTCCCTCCTCCTCCTTTTGAATGACCCTTTAGCATCTCGGGCTATGATTTTGATTCTCAAAACTATTTGTTTTTCTTTTTATCCCATGCGAACCTTTTGATGGCCATGACTATTGATTAGAGGTGCCCTTATTTTCAATATGCTATACTCCAAACAAAAAAGGAGTCCGTATGGAAGAACGCAAACCCGTCGAAGGGGGAACCTTACTGACCATATCGGCTGAAATTTTTTCCAGGGATCCTGAGGGGTTTGAGATTCACATCACCAACGATGAGCGGGGCGAAACAAAAATTGTTGAAGGGGTGCGGGATTATGCCGAATACCTGATCGAAAGCGTCAATGAGTCGGAACGGGACAATTTCGTGGCCAATTGGCTCCCTTCTCCCCATGCCCGAAAAGTCGATATTGACCTCATCGGTATGCAGCTGGGGATGATGCAGGAATGGATGGACAACGAACTGGGAGAGAGTCACGGGGTGATTTGATTGTTCCCCGGGACTATTGGACGGCGATCCGTATGCGGCGGCCGCTCCCGCTTATCTCAAATCCGCTCCGGCGATTGGGCGGCAACACCACCCGCATGGTATTGGGGTCAATGAAGCGAACAAAAACATCAGCCGGATACCGCATTGCCCCCAATACATCATGCCGATTGTGCGGCGGGAAATAGAGCCAGTAGCCCCGGCCACGCTTGAGGGTGAGTGTTTGTTTTTTGTTTCGTATGATTTTGAGGGCTTCAGTCGGCTTGCGTACCGTAAAAGTCCATACTTTTTGTTTGTGTTTTTTTCGATGGCGGTAATTCACCATTACGCGGTAGGTGGCGCCATATGCAAGGCGTTTGAGCGGCATGAGGGCAAACTGGCGTCGGCTCAGTTCATGGTTGGGATCGTTCTGTTTGTTCCGCAACTGCACCGAAGTCACTTCGGAGCCATCTGACCGGAAGAGGCGAAAGTCGATGAGCTTTATGGTGCGAAAATAGCGCGGGTTGAATGCAATGCTTACCGGAAAACCGCTGACGTCGTATCCGGGCAGGGGGTCGGGGTTTTCATTGTAAAACGCCGGAGGAACATTGGTTTGCCCGTCGTAAGGGTACACTACGATCCTGGGATTGCGTTCCTGGACGGCACGGCGGGCTTGCTGATAGGTTTGGGCCCGGATGCGGTGCCGGGTATCGGCACAGACGCCGTACACATATCGGCCAGTGCCGCGGTACGCAGTGCTGCCACACAAACGGTCTATTTCGCTGTTGCCCATGAGGTAAACAAATGCGCTGTTTAAAGGATGTATTTTTTCCTGGGCGATGCCAATCCCCACGGTGTCGAATGATGGATCCAAAAAACCGAATCGATGGTAAATTGCCGAAAAAAGTCCATCGATGGATGTACGCGCATTGGCGCTTTTTGTCGAAAGATTCTCCCCGACAAATCGGGCCCGGTATCCGGCTCTGAGCGCACGGTCGATTGGCTTGGAGCCTTTGAACCCCTTGCGTGTGCTGTATTCCAAATGTGAAGCGGTGCGGTGTCGTACCAGATAATCGGCATGGAACTGGGCTGCCCGGGCGAGTGCAGCGTTCGCTTCAAGCGGCGCCATGTTCATTGCAGTACGGATGCGATTGAGCGTGGCAAACGCATCGGAAATTTCATATCCGATATCTTCCATCGGTGCGCGTGTTTCTATCCGTACCGTGTGCGCGGATGCATGGGCGCCGTGCCGGGACCACCCCCATGCTCCCGCGAGGACCAACACGGCAAGCAGGAGAAATTTGGGCCGCATGGTTTAAGGCTTCTGCGCCACCAGCAGGGTGCTGATCCCCATCGAAAAAGACTGGGTATAGCGCATCAAAAAACCTACTTTTTCGAGTTCGCCGGAGAGCATATCGGTGGTCAGAAATTCTTCAATGGAATCGGGAAGGTAGCGATAGGCTTCGTAGTTTTTGGAAATGAAGCCTCCGATGCGGGGAAGGATTTTTTTCATACCGAAATCCACGATACTGTCGCGCCATCCGCTACGTTCCTGTCTGGTAAATTCCAAAATCATCACGATTCCCCCCGGCTTGAGCGCGCGGTAAAATTCTTCCAGTGCTTCGATCCGATCCACCACGTTCCGGATGCCGTAACTGATGGAGATAATGTCGGTGCTTGCATCTGCAATGGGGAGTGCCTGGGCTCT
>CAZRUT010000251.1:0-2319 GCA_964603215.1 uncultured Nitratifractor sp. | reverse complement strand
TCATAGATACCAATATCTTTCTGGATGTCATTTTAAACAGAAAAAATGTTGCCGATGCTACCCTCATACTGAATAGCTGCCACCAAAAACTATTTGATGGCTATGTAGCAGACATCACACTGCTCAATATCGACTATATCGCCTCCAAACAGACCCAAAAAATTAGAGATTTTTTAGAGATTATCAACCAGACATTTACCGTAATAGGTGGAGACAATGCAACATTTGACAGTGCACTGAAGATAGACAACAGTGACCTTGAGGATGCTGTCCAATATACCTATGCCCAGACGGCGAGTTGCTCTGTCATCGTAAGCAATGACAGAGCATTTTACAAGGGTGAGATAGAAGTTTTGGATGCTGCTGCGTTTGTGGAGAGGTATTTGGCACAGGAGTGACACTTTTGCATCTATCCTCCAAAATTCTATGAACCCTTCATTTTTGTTACTCCCTCATATATCAATCCACAAACCTGGGCTGTGCCGTTCGACATCGGTAGAGTGCATTTCTGGCTGCTCTGGCAGAGGGGTATCTTCCAAATCTAGCCAAGCCATTTGCGTAACTGTCAAGTTTCACCACGTTGTACCATTTCAAAAACAAGAGTCAGAGCAGAACATCTTTTTGGTACCATTACCCAGCAGATGCACAATGGGTTGCATCTGCTGGGTATCGGTCTCGACAGGATAAAATCCACCACAGGACTTACCAACATGACATATAACCTTGCAAGATATGAACAGTTGGTGAAGCTGAGGGGAGAAAAATAAGGCAAAAAGCCTGAAAAGATGTATCAGAAAGAGAAAAAGTGGTCAAAAATGGATGAAAATTGCAAAATTGAGTGTATTGGATTTTTTTTAAAGTGTTAGGGGCTTTGAGAAAGAGGAGCTAGGGGGATTTTAGAGGCGGCCTAAAATAATAATATTGCTATTATTTTCGAAAATCTGTCAACAAATGCAACATGTCCAAAGCCCGCTTATTAGAGGTGCCCTAAACCAAGAACTGATATACTGCCTCAAAAAAAAGATGGAGTACGGTGTCATGGGTTCGCATTTGATGAGCATTTCTTCGCTCAATACCAAAATCAAATCGCTGCTGGAAGCGACGTTTATGCATGTGATGGTGGAAGGGGAGATCGCACAGGTGACGTATGCGGCCAGCGGGCATGTGTATTTTACCCTCAAGGATGACCGCGATACACTCAAGTGTGTCCTGTGGCGCTCGGCTGTATCACGGCTGAAATTTCGGCTCGAACAGGGGGAGCATGTTGTGGTCGAGGGCTCCATCAGTGTCTATACGCCACGGGGCGAATACCAACTTATCGGCACCCATGTGGAACCGTACGGCCAAGGGGCACTTGCGGTGGCATTTGCGCAGCGCAAAGCCGACCTTCAGGCAAAAGGCTATTTTGATCCTGCAATCAAAAAAACCCTCCCGCGTTATCCCGACCGGATCATTCTCATCACCGCTGCAACCGGCGCAGCATTGCAGGATATGCTCAAAATCGCCCGCCGGCGCTGGCCGGTGGTTGATATTACCGTCATTGATGTTTTGGTTCAGGGGGAGCAGGCATCCGGTGAAATTGCCCGTGCCATCACCTATGCCGATGCACTTGGAGCCGATATACTGATCGTGGGACGGGGCGGCGGGAGCAGTGAGGACCTGTGGGCATTCAATGAAGCCGTCGTTGCCGAAGCGATCCATGTCGCCCGCACCCCGGTCGTGAGTGCCGTCGGGCACGAGGTTGACATACTCATCAGCGACATGGTGGCCGATGTGCGGGCCCCTACCCCGAGTGCGGCGATGGAAATCGTGCTGCCCGATCGGGATGAGATGCTGCGGATTCTCGATGAGCGGATGGAGCAGCTGCATCTCCGGGAGCGGCACATCTTTGCCCAAAAAACAGAGGCGCTTGCCAACCTGCGTGCACGATTTGCTCCGTTATCTCCCCGACTGCGACTGGCAGGCATGGCGGAACGCTTTGCATCACTGCAGGAAGATTTTGCTCGCGCCATCCACCGAAATATCGAACAGAATGCAGCACAACTGAAACCTTCCGGAGCGCACCTTATCCACGCTATGCGGGTGCTGATACAGCAGAAACAGCAGGCATGCGACGCAGTCGCTCAGCGCCTGAAAATGTCCGATCCGTCCCAACGGGTCCATGCGGGGTATGCTGAGATTGTTCGGGGGGGAAAGCGTACGGATTTGGGGGATATCCAAATCGGTGATGCGTTCGAACTGGTAAATCGGGAAGTCAGTATTGCGGCGCGTGCCACAGGAAAGCGGAAGAGAAACACAACACACTAAGACACAGCGGGC
>CAZRUT010000250.1:0-2322 GCA_964603215.1 uncultured Nitratifractor sp. | reverse complement strand
ACCTCGGTTTCGGCATGATAGGGAGATAGTTTTTTCTTTTTTTTTGTTTTGTTCTTTTTCTTTTTTTTCTGGGCAATATCGGGCACAACCGGTGATGCTTCTTCGGAATTTTTCGAAACCAGGTATTGCTGTTCCGCATCCACAAGATCGCGAACTTCCGCGGGGATAAACGGTTTGCGGAGCCCTCGGTCAAACGGCATCTCCTGTCGATCCGGTCCATGGTAGAGCAAAACAGTTTGGGGGATGCTCAGCACTTCGGCAAGCGCAATGCTCTCCGGATATTCGGGCAGCGCATCATCCACAATCATCAAATCATACGCATGCTCAGGCACTGCATCGACCGCAGGGACGGTAATCAGTTCGAGATCAGGTCGATCCCGCAATGCCAGCGCTACCATCTCCTGCACAGTATGGTTATGGGACAGTAATAAAATCTTCATACGCTTCCTTTGATCGGATCTCATAGGAACATTATCCCAAATTATGCATTAGAGTCGCCTAATCGCTTGCTACAGGAGCTATCCCGACCGCCTTATTGCCGCCCAAGAAGCATCTTATGCTATAATCATCTTATGCATTCACTTATTTTAAAATCACTTATTTTTTTGTCGGTAACCACTCTTTGCGGGTGGGGCCGTATTGATTATGCGTCTCTGCCGCAGGCACAGCAGTTTGCCTACACGATGCATCAGCGGTACCGGATGGATACTGCCCAGATCCTGCACCGCCTGCATCAAGCCAGGCATCAGCCTGAAACCCTTGCCCGCTATCAGGGGCGGCATCAGGTCGGCGCCACTGATTTCAGCTGGCATCGGTACAGATCGAAGATCCTTGTCCCCGAGAGCATTGCATTGGGCAAGCGGTTTATGCGCCGATACCGTCCGTGGCTGACGCGCGCCGCTCAGCGATACCATGTCGCACCGGCAATCATCACTGCCTTCATCCGGGTAGAGAGCAAATTTGGAATGTACGGGAGCGAATATCCGGTGTGGGACAGCCTTGTCACGCTGGCGTTTCACCGCAACCGCAAACAAAAGTTTTTTCGCGGTGAGTTGGAAAAAGTACTCCTTCTTGCACGCAAAAATCACCTCGATGTCCGCAAGATTCGCGGATCGTTTGCCGGCGCAATGGGGTGCGTACAACAAGTCCCTTCGATCCAGCTGCAGTACGGGGTCGATCTCAACGGCGACGGCCGCAAAGACCCAAACGATATGCGTGACTGCATCGGATCGATCGCATACTTCCTTCACAAACACGGCTGGAGCGACCGCCGTGCGATTTTGGTTTCTGCCCGCCATACTGGAAATGGATTTCTGAAATTACGCAGCGGCTATCGGAGCCGTTATCCCATGGCAACCCTGCGCCGGTACGGCGTCACGCCCGTCAAAGCATTGGGGGCATCTCAGGCATACTATATTCGCATGCGCGACGGCAAGCGGTGGGATATTTATCTCGGTGACCGGAACTACCGGATTATCACGCGATACAACGCCTCCAAACGCTACGCCACTACAGTCGCACTTTATGCGCAGGCAATGGGATATTAGGGTGCCCATAAGGGCATTATTGTCAGCAGCACCTAAAACAATGGCGGTTCGTCGATCTGCCTGATCCGAAATGTATGGCGGTGAATCGGGCACCGGCCGTGTGCGGCAATGGCTTCGATGTGGGCCCGGGTGCCGTATCCTTTGTGCCGTTCAAATCCGTACAGGGGATACGTTTCGGCAGCAGCAACCATTTCCCGGTCACGGGTTACTTTGGCTACAATACTGGCAGCAGAGACTTCGGGGACATCGGCATCGGCTCGGATTCGGCTTTTCAAGCCCGCCACACCCAGAGTGCTGTTGCCGTCAAACAGATAGTCCACATCCGGTCCGAAATGGTCCATGATCGCACGCAGTCCCCGCCGCAAACATTCCGAAATCCCCCAGTCATCCACCTGAGAGGATGAAAAGGCAACCCGGTGATATCGTGCCAGCGTCTGGATCTGTGCATAGAGCGTTTCACGGCGTCGCGGCGTAAGCTGCTTGGAATCGTTCAGGCCGTCGATCGGGTGCAGCAAAATCACACCGACCATTACCAGTGAGCCTGCCAGCGGCCCGCGGCCCGCCTCGTCGATACCGCACAGGGGTCGTTGCACGATGCCTCCTCAAAAATTTTGCACCCATATACCGCTGTTAACCAAATGTTTACCAACCGTTGGCCGAAGGTTAACACCCAAGCGATATACTGTCATTATCAGAAGGTTGGGCTTAACCTTCTAACCTGTTTTTTGGTTACACCTTTCAGCAAAAGAACTTTCTTCTTTGTTTACACTCCTTT
>CAZRUT010000249.1:0-2326 GCA_964603215.1 uncultured Nitratifractor sp. | reverse complement strand
ATTGTGAATACTCTGGCGCTTGGATACCTCTATAATCAGGCCAATACCCACTCCGTCACGGACACCATCAAGGTTGAAAAACCGGCGGCACAGCCCACACAGCCATTTGTTCCCGCCCGCGCCGAAGAAACTGCCCCCGCAGCACCGGCAGCCCCCGCTTCGAAATAAATTCCACCATATCCCGGGCTGTTTGTGCCCGTGGAACTTCTCCCTTTGCTATAAAGTAAAAACAGTGTAAAATACTTGCAAAATTTTTAGGAAGGCTTTATCATGCTCAATGAAATTTATGATTACACCAACGACCACATGGACAAAAGTATCGATGCGATGCGACGTGACTTCGGTACACTGCGTACCGGCAAAGTGACTACCTCCATCGTTGACAATATCAAAGTCGATTACTACGGTACGCCCACGCCCCTCAATCAGGTCGGTAATGTCATTGCCCAGGATGCGACGACCATTGCCATCACCCCATGGGAAAAAAGCCTGCTTGGGGCAATCGAGAAAGCGATCCAGGAAGCCAATATCGGCGTCAATCCCAACAACGATGGGGATTTTATCAAGCTGTTTTTTCCCCCGATGACCGTCGAGCAGCGTCAGGAAATTGTCAAGCAGGCCAAAGCCATGTCCGAAAAAGCCAAAGTAGCAGTGCGCAATGTCCGCAAAGAGGCCAATGACAAGATCAAAAAACTGGAAAAAGACAAAGCGATCAGTGAAGACGACGGCAAACGTGGCCACGACCGCATACAGAAGATTACCGATGAACATATTTCTATGATTGATAATGTACTGGCCACCAAAGAGGCCGATATTCTCAAAGTCTAACAATGGACATCGCACAAATTTACCGGGATTCCGGCGCGTTGCTTGAGGGGCACTTCCTCCTCTCAAGCGGCAACCACTCTTCGCACTATCTTCAGAGTGCCAAAGTGCTCGAAGACCCCAAGCAGGCTGCCATCTTGGCAGAAGAGCTGGCCCATATGGTGCGCGCCAGCGGTTTGCCCGTCGATACCGTCTGTGCACCCGCACTGGGGGGCGTTCTGGCGGGCTATGAACTGGCGCGTGCATTGGGAGTGCGTTCGATTTTTGTCGAACGCAAAGGGGGCGTAATGGCGTTGCGTCGCGGTTTTTCAGTGCATTCAGGTGAGCGGATTCTTGTCTGTGAAGACATTATTACTACGGGAGGCTCTGCAATGGAAGCTGCTGATGTGTTGGCGGAACTCGGGGCCGACGTGATTGCTTTTGCCGCGCTGGCCAACCGAGGGTTCTGCCACCGGCAGGGGAGTATTGCCGATGCCAAACCCGAATGCAAACTTCCACGGGAAATTCCTTTTTTTGCATTGGAGGATTTTGCGTTTGAAATGTATACGCCCGACACGTGCCCCTTGTGCGCTCAGGGATCTGAAGCGATGAAACCCGGCAGCCGGGGAAATGAAGGACACCTCTAAATTTTTAGCGCATGGCCGTCACTTCAATGGGTCCTTTGGGGGTTTGGACGAGCATGCTGATCTTCCCTTCCTCCTCGGTTACATCCAGTAGTCTTCCACGGATCTTTCTGGGTGCATCGGGGCCATCCGTCCGTACATCGGCCACAACGCGCCCCTGTTCAATACGGATCACCCGATCGGCCATTTGGGCGACTTCCTCGGCATCGTGACTAACCAGCAGTGTTGTCATCGAAAATTCCCGATGGATCTCCAAAATCTTTGCGCGCAAAAACAGGCGCATGCTTGCATCCAGGGCCGAGAGGGGCTCATCCAGCAACAAAAGTCTGGGGCGGTGCATCATGGCCCGCGCCAATGCCACCCGCTGCTTTTGTCCGCCACTGAGTGCAGCAGGGCGGCGGTCACGCAGCCCCATGAGTTTCGTCATGTTTAAAAGGCGCTCAACCAGCCCCGGATCCTGACGCACATACCGCAGGTGCTCTTCGACGGTCATGTGGGGAAATAGAGCATACTCCTGAAACACCAGACCGATTCCCCGCTCCTGCGGCGGCAAAAAGTACCCACCGTTCAGCCATACCGTTTCACCAAAATGAATCGATCCTTCTGCGGATTCCAGGCCGGCCAAAATCCGCAACAGCGTTGTTTTGCCACTTCCGCTGATGCCGGTTATTGCTACGATACTCCCCGCGGCAATGTGTAAGTCCACATCCAGCACCATGGTCCCCATGGTGCCACGAAGCGGCTTGGTAATGGCAATGTGCAGGCTCATTGTGTGCCCCCCTGCCCCTGCCAGCGTCCGAAGCGGTAGACGCTGAAAAGAATCACGAAGCTCACAAGCAGCATCACACCGCTGTAGAGATGGGCAGTGGTATAATCCA
>CAZRUT010000248.1:0-2326 GCA_964603215.1 uncultured Nitratifractor sp. | reverse complement strand
AGAATCCGCATGTATTTGGCCAGAACAATGTAATCGAACGTGTAGGCATCGATCTGCGCCCGGATCCGCTTCTCATGTGCTTCGCGACTCAAACCTTCGGTCGCAATTGTATGAAACGGAATGTCGAAGCGCGCCACCAGATCGCGCAGCGTATCATGGTTGGCGATGACGGCTTCGATGTCGGCTTCCAACTCTCCGTCGGCGTGGCGGATGAGGATATCGCCCAGAGCATGTGCCTCTTTGGTTGCCAGAATGATGATCTTTTTTCGGCGGGGCGGCATGATGCGAATCTCGGCGCTGGACGGCATAACCGCCCGCAATGCCGCAGCAATCTCTTCGGCCTCAAAAATCCCCGTCACCACGGTGCGCATGAAAAACCGCTGCCGTTCCGGATCGACGTATTCCCGGTTGTTTTCGATGTTGAGATTGCGATCGTAGAAGATTTTGGAAATCTGATACACCAAACCTGTCGCATCGGGACAATCGATCAAGACCCGGGCACGCTGTTCCATCACCTAATGCTCCGAAGCGTACTGGGCAATGATCGCCCCCATGGCATCGGTCGTGCACATCTCTTTGGCATCATAGGCCCCTATGTCACCGGTGCGGTATCCTGCGTGAAGGGCTCGCTTGATCGCTGCATCGATCCGATCGGCCGCCCGATCCTCCCCGAGGGCATAGCGCAGCATCATGGCTGCACTGGCAATGGCGGCAATGGGATTGGCGATCCCCTGCCCGGCAATATCCGGTGCTGAACCGTGAATCGGCTCAAACAACCCGACCCGCTCCCCGGTGCTTGCACTTGGCAGCAGTCCAATTGAACCGCTGAGCATGCTCGCTGCATCCGAAAGGATATCACCAAAGATATTGCCCGTCAGGAGTACGTCAAACTGTCTGGGATCGCGGATCAGCTGCATGGCGGCATTGTCAACATACATGTGGCACAGATCCACCTCCGGATATCCTTGTGCTACCTCTGCAACGATGTCGCGCCAGAATTGACTCACTTCGAGTACATTGGCCTTGTCCACCGAACAAAGGCGCTTATCCCGTTTCATGGCGATCTCAAAAGCGACTTTGGCGATCCGCACCACCTCATCGCGGGTATAGATCATGGTATTGAATGCCACAGCCTCTCCCTGCTCACGGGGTTGGCCGAAGTAGATCCCGCCGGTGAGCTCCCGCACGACCATAATATCAACACCCCGAAGCACTTCCGGCTTGAGCGTGGAGGCATGGATAAGCTCATCGTACACGGTTGCGGGGCGGAGGTTGGCAAATGTCCCCATTGCTTTGCGCAGACCCAGCAGACCGGTTTCGGGACGCAGGTGACGGGGGAGATGGTCCCACTTGGGGCCGCCGATGGCCCCAAAGAGTACTGCATCACATTGTTTGACGCCCCGGAGGGTCGCTTCAGGCAGCGGACTGCCTGTCGCATCAATGGCAGCACCCCCCAGCAGCATCTCTGCATAATCAAAATGGATGGATGCATCGGTAGCAACTGCATCCAGCACCTTGATGGCCTCATCGACAATCTCCGGCCCAATGCCGTCTCCTTTGATCACGCCGATGGTGTAGCGACGGCTCATGCGGCACCCTTTGCGGCAATCTCCTGCTGTGCATACGCGATCAGGCCGCCTGCATCCACCAACGCCTGCATAAATGGCGGAATGGGGGTGAAGCGGTAGGTTTTCCCCTGCGTTTTATTGATGATTTCTCCGCGTGCCATGTCGATCTGGACCGTGTCTCCTTCGGCAATCTCGTCGGCTTCGGGCAGTGTAAAAATCGGCAACCCCATATTGAAGGCATTGCGGTAGAAAATTCGGGCAAATGTCGGTGCAATCACCGCCGCGACGCCGGCAGCCTTGAGGGCGATGGGCGCATGCTCTCTGGAACTGCCGCTGCCGAAGTTGACGCCGGCGACAATGAGATCCCCCGGAGCCATTTTGGTCACAAACTCCGGATCAGCATCTTCCATCACATGTCGGGCCAGTTCAGCCGGATCACTGGTATTGAGGTAACGCGCCGCAATAATCAAATCGGTATCGACATGGTCACCGAATTTCCACACTTTTCCTTGCAAATTGAATCCTTTTCAATCGATTTTTTTTCTAAAAATTTTCGCGATTATACCCTAATTGACCCCAAGATACCAAGTGCTCAGACGCCCTCAGTCACTTTTCGGTATAATCCGCGTTATCCACTCGCACACAGGAGCACAGGCACATGGCAGTCAAAGAGAGCATGCAAAAAGTCGAAGCACTATTCCAAACCAAGAAAAAAGGGGAAATGGCCACCTTTGAAAACATCGTCCGGCCGTTCGACA
>CAZRUT010000247.1:0-2327 GCA_964603215.1 uncultured Nitratifractor sp. | reverse complement strand
GACATAGTTCGTCACCGCACCCTTTCACATCGCCGGGGCCGCCTTCGGCGCTCCCCTCGATGTAGCCGGATCGGCCGGCGGTGCCGTCGTCGAGTCCGTGACTGGCGGCAATTGAATCCCGCCACTGTGTTGCAACGGAACCGACGCAATCACAGCACGCCGATGCCGTATATTTGATACAGGAGATTTCCGATGTCCGCATTAATTTTTGCCGTGGTGCAACTGGTACACACATTGATTACAATCTATATTTGGATCATCATCATCGCTGCACTGTTCAGTTTCGTCCGGCCCGACCCCCACAACCCGCTGGTTGCATTCATCCACACAATCACCGAGCCGGCTTTTCGCTGGGTACGGCGTACGCTGCCGTTTGTGGTGATCTCCGGGATGGATTTGAGCCCGCTGGTAATCCTGCTGGGGCTTCAGTTTGCCGATACACTGCTGATGCGGGCCGTTTTCTGACGATGCCGCCGGTCCGCACGCTGCTCCTCGTCGTTCTGCTGGGTGCTGCCCTGCTGCATGGCCGTATTCTGAGCTTTGCCACCGTCCATGCCATGCCAAAAAGCGTCGAAAAAGACTACTACATCTGGCGCTATCTCTCCCAAAAAAACAGCACGAAAAAAGAGGCGCAAATTCTCATCCGGGAAGCCAAACATATCAACAGAAAACTGGCAGCATCGTACCGAAAAAAAACCGGAAAACGTGCCCCGAAGCAGCACAAGACGCACCACACGCTGACCGCCAAACAGCAGCAAAAAATTGCCGAAAAAAAGGCACGCGTACTGCACACACTGAGGGCGTCCGATCCCTGGGAAGCCTGGCGTGCACTCTCTCCCGACCTCCAGGTTTATGTGTTGAACCATGCCGGACACTCCGGACGCATGCGGCTTGACCACGCCGTGCCGGCTTCACTGTATGCAGCGCTGACGACCCAGTACGGCTTCAACGCGTCGATCCGCCGCATTCTGCGCGAACGGCTCCCCCACTGGACCCAGGCGCTGCTTCACCTGCCGGCCAGGCACCACCGCCTCACCCATGCCACACTGATGCGGCTTGGTTTTCACGGCCTGCTTCACGGTCGGCCCCGTGTCGCCGAAACCTATTTTCGCCTGGCATCGGAAGCATCACACAAGCGCGAAGAAGTGGATCGGGCGCTCTTTTGGGCCTATGAGAGCCGCCACAACCGCAAATATCTCCAAAAAATACTCAAAAGTTATGCCATCAATCTCTACACCCTGCTTGCGCGCGATATGCTCCACCTGAAATACCCCAAAACGCTTACACCGTCCCTCCCTGCGGCCCACATGCTGCCCCGAAAAACCCTTTCCGATCCGATCCACTGGGCCCGACTCAAACAAAAAATCTTCGGCAAAAAAACTGACCTGAAGGCATTGGCAAACCGCTACCGCACCCAAGAGGCAGTCGGATACTACAGTTACATCCTCTCCAAAGCCAGTCATGATACCCAGGAGTATTTTCCCATGCCGTACCGTGATCTTCTCGGCAAGCTTCCCAAAAGCCGCCAGGCAATCCTGTACGCCATTGCCCGTCAGGAAAGCCGTTTTGTTCCGGCCAGCATCTCGACTTCCTATGCCCTGGGGATGATGCAAATCATGCCGTTTCTGGTACGGCACCTCGCCAAAATCCGTCATGAAAAATTGGACTATGATGCAATGTTTAACCCACGCACGGCACTCATCTATGCCAACGAGCACATGAATTATCTCACCAAATGGCTCCGGCATCCGCTGTTTATCGCCTATGCCTACAATGCCGGTATCGGCTACACCCGTCGTCTGATCCGCAAAAAACACCTTTTCAACGGCAAAGGTCCCTACGCGCCGTATCTCAGCCTGGAACGGGTGGACAATGATCAGGCGCGCCACTACGGCAAGCATGTCCTGACCAATTATGTCATCTATCTCAACAAACTCGGCACGCCCATCCGGATGTCCGATTTGCTGCGGTATATTCATCAACCTGACAAAACCGACCGATTCAGAAAAAGGAAAAAATAATGCCTGCATACCACGCCATCGCGTTTACCGGTCCGAGCGGCAGCGGCAAGACCACCCTGATTGAAAAGATTGCGCAGCGGCTTGTTCCGACCCGTCGCGTCGCCATCGTCAAGCATGACCCCAAGGACAAGGCCCGCTTTGACCGGGACGGAAAAGACAGTGATCGGTTCTACAAAACCGGGGCCGACGTGGCCGTCGTCTCCGCGACCCGCACAACCCTGTTTGCCCATCAGCCGCACAGCATTGCCGAGATTGCCGGCATGTTGGATCCCTATGATCTGCTGATGGTTGAAGGGCTCAAAACTC
>CAZRUT010000246.1:1486-2329 GCA_964603215.1 uncultured Nitratifractor sp. | reverse complement strand
AACCGGGGTTGGAGAGGGTCGAAAGGGCTGGAACGGTGTTGAATAGGGCGATCAGATTGTTGTACGTCTTGAACCGGCTGGCAACGCCGCCGTCGATCGTGATCACACCGCGCATGGTCCCCTGGGTATTGCCGTGCAGATCCAGAGAATAGCGCCCCCCTTGCAGACCGCCAAAATGGATGAGGGCGCGCAGCATGGGTGCTTTGATCCGGTTGGCTTTGACCACGATGGCATTGCCGTTGAGTTCGGTGCGCACCGTATCGCCATCCCGCGTTGCCACAAACGTCGTGTTCTTGCCATTGATATTCAGGGTGAATCGGTCCGTCAGGAGGACATATTGCTCATACCGAATCAAACTGTCGGAGCCTTTGACAATCAGATGGGTCGATTGGCTGCTTTTCTTTTGGCTTTGTTCTGTCGCTTTTTTGCCGTCGACATAAAGATGGCTGAGCGTAATTAGATTGTTGCTGCTGGTGTATCCGATCCGGCCGCCAAGTACGTTCATGCGGGTGGTTTTCCCGTCAAACGTTCCCGAAAAAGGAAAGAGTGTAATGGGCCCTTTCTTGTCGTAGAGATAGCTCGACGGCCACGATATTTTTCCGGAAAAACGGTAATGCGTTCCATCGGGAGACTTGACGGTCACCGTGCCGCCGGATATCCAGGGAGGCACACCGGTCAGATACGGCCGAAACGGACGGATATCACTGCAAACAACCGTGAATCCTTTGGCGGTTTTCTTTTTGGATTTCTTGAATGTGATTGTGGTTTTGAACTGGGGGATTTGAACAATAGTTTGCGTGCGCCACTGCACCGATACGGGGACCTTGCGTTGTGATTTTATAT
>CAZRUT010000246.1:0-1476 GCA_964603215.1 uncultured Nitratifractor sp. | reverse complement strand
TGACCCCAGACGGAGCCGCTGAATGTTGGCCGAGAGTGTGGCAGTTTTTTTGTCCAGTTGCACCGTACCGTTCATCTTGGCATGCAGCCACCCCCAATCGGCATCGACTGCTTGCAGCGTGATCCGATGGGCATCGTACACCACTTTGCCACCCAAAACCCGCACAGGTGCCCCCCACAGATCGATGGCCCCTTTTTCGAGTCGCGCCGTACCTTTGAAGCGTGTCGCCCCGGTATGTGCATCGACATCCAGTACCACCGAATGTCGGGCGGTGCCGGAGCGCTGCAACAGCGGCAGGGTCACACCGTACACATGCATCACATGGGCCATCGCAGCATCATAGGGGGTTTTCATCTTGAGTTCGATATGGATTTTGCTGTGTTGCTCTCCCAAGAGATTGGTCAGGCGAAATCGGGTTCCGCTTAAATCTTTTCCGGCATAGGTAGGATGATCGGTTGCGACATAAAGTATATTATTTTCAATCGTGACACGCGCCTTTTTGGCTCGGATCCGTTTGAGCTGGTCATTGAAGCGGACGACCGGCGCTTCCAGCTTGAATGTTGCTGCCAGGCGCATCGGGTCGAGTTGATATGTTCCGTCGGTCTCTTTGAGTACGCCTTTGAGCAGGACAATCTGGTAGCGTTTGGCCGCCACACGCCGGTCGGCCCATTCCCGCACATCGTCCGTCATTCCCGGTAGATCCATGAGTGTATGGGTGTGGGCAAACGTGCCGGAATTGAGGGCAAACTGCATCGTTTTTCCTACCTGAGTCACGCTAAAGTTGCCCGCCACATCCCGCAAACGGTACGTCCCCCGCGCCCGCATGGTTTCGTTGCGGTAGTTGTAGCGAAATGTCCCTTTGAGCTGCACGTCATACTGCTTCAGGTACAGATAGGGAAACGACCCATACACTTCATCACCGCGGCGCTCCAGCATCCCGGCCACTTCATAGCGGTCGTTGCGCAGATAGATGACATGGTCCTGATACAGGATCCGGTAATGGCGGCCGGCCACGACCACATCGTCCAGTGCAATAGACTGGAAAAAAGCCGGCAGGCGTTTGAGCCGATCCAGCTGTGTCTCGATTTGTGTCGAACTGAGGGATGTCTTGTTGCCCGGAATCGTCAGGTAGCGGATGTTGGCGATAAGCTTTTTATCGAGTTTCAGGTATAATCCTTCCACATGAAAACGGCCGATTTTTAGCGTATCGATGCGAATACCTTCGCGCAGAAAATAAAGAAATACCACCAACAAAAGAGGAACAATGAGAACCGTATTGCGTATCAGCGGATGGGTGGAAAGTACGGTTCTTCTGATACTCATTGGGCTTCTTTTTTATCTTTCATTGCCATTGGACGGCAAAAAAAATATTCATCTTGATCCGGATTCGGTCGGCGGTATTATAACACAACTGCATCAAAAAGGATATGATGTCGGCCCCGTGGACCGGTGGCTGGCCGTACCGTTTGGCACCCC
>CAZRUT010000245.1:0-2334 GCA_964603215.1 uncultured Nitratifractor sp. | reverse complement strand
GAGCAAAACCGCGCGATACCGAAGCCAGGCAACGGAAATGCCGGCTGTATCGACGGCATTGGGGTTTTCGCCTACTGCACGCAAACGCAGACCAAAGCGGCTACGAAAGAGCACCCACCAGGTCACCGCCACCGTCAAAAATGCGCTGTAGACCAGCAGGTCATGGCCGCTGATCAGCTTGGCATACAGGCTCCCCGCGACCGGCACCGAATGGAGCACCGATACCCCGGGGAGCTCCAGGGGCATAAAGCGGGCACTGTTGGGGAGATTGGGGGTTTGGCCTGACTGGTGAAACCATGCCATTCCCAGCACCACCGTGAGGCCGGAAACCATAATATTGATTGCCACACCGCTGACAACCTGATCGCCTTTGTGGGTGATGGTTGCAAAACCGTGGATGAGGCTCAAGATCATGCCCGTCACCATCGCTGCTCCCAGCCCCAACCATGCCGATCCAGTCACCGCCGCCACGCTGGCCGAAGCAAATGCGCCGGCAAGCAATTTTCCTTCCAGGCTGATGTCCACCACACCGGCACGTTCCGAAAAAACACCCGCCATCGCTGCAAAAATCAGCGGGGTGGACACCCGCATGGTTGCCGAGAGGACCGAGAGAGCATCCAGCCAAAAACTTTCCATTACGCCCTCCATTCCTGCGCTGGTTTCTGTCGGGAAAACAGCCCAAACAACTGTTCCAGCCACGGACGGCTCATGTAGGTCAATGCCCCGCTGAAGAGGATGATCAATCCCTGAATCATCGTGACCATTTCACGGGAAATGTTGGGCATGTCGAATGCCAGCTCGGCACCCCCCTGATACAGGGCACCGAACAGAATACTTGAGAGGACGATCCCCGCAGGGTGATTGCGCCCCATCAGTGCCACAGCAATACCGGTAAACCCGTATCCCGCGACAAAATCAAGCAGCAGCTTGTGCTGCACGCCCATCACTTCATTGATCCCTGCCATGCCGGCCAATGCACCGGAAATAAGCATTGCCATCATGATGATTTTTTTGGAAGAGATGCCGGCATATTCGGCCGCCGGAGCACTGAATCCGACGGTCCGCAGGGCATATCCCCAGCGGGTATGCCACACAAACAACCACACAAATACCCCCGCCGCCAACGCAATCAAGAAACTGAGATTGAGTGGGGATGATTCGATGTGGATGCCGATTTTGGCCAGCAGATCGTGCAGCGACGGCAACCATGCGCTTGCATCGAACACACGGCTTTCGGGCGACATACTCCCCGGAACGATGAACACATTAACCAGCAGATAAACCATGAGATTGGAAGCAATAAAGTTGAACATGATGGTGGTGATGACGATGTGGCTGCCACGATACGCCTGCAGGTAGGCCGGGATCGCCGCCCAGGCTGCCCCAAATACAATCGCCGCCCCCATTGCCAACGGCAGCAAAACCCAAAACGGCAATACAGTATCAAATGCCAACAACACCAGCGCCACCCCGAGACCGCCGATGTACGCCTGCCCTTCGCCTCCGATATTGAAGAGCATCGCATGAAACGCCACGGCCACTGCCAGTCCGGTGAAGATAAAATTGGTGGCATAATAGAGTGTGTAGCCGATCACTTCACTGTCACCGAATGCGCCGCGCACCAGCACTTCCATTGCTGCAAACGGATTTTCGCCAATGAGATAGATGATCATGCCCGAAACCAAAAAGGCCAACGCAATATTGATCAACGGAATGAGCAGCACATCGGCCCATACGGGAATCGGTTTCTTGGGGTGGCTCATGCAGGATCCTTTTTTGATGTCGGGCGACGATCCAGCGCGTTGGCCATCATGAGTCCCAGTGTGCGTTCATCGGCCTCCTCGGCCCTCACTTCACCGACAATGCGCCCTTCGAACATCACGACGATCCGGTCCGCCAGGCTCATCAGTTCTTCAAGCTCCCCCGAAACCAGCAGGACGGCACTCCCGCTGTCGCGCATGGCGACGATGCGGCTGTGGATAAACTCAATGGCGCCGATATCCACACCACGCGTCGGCTGCCCCACAAGGAGCACGCGAGGCTGGCGGTCCATTTCACGGGCCAAAATCAGTTTTTGCTGATTGCCGCCGGAGAAATTGGCCGATTTGAGCCCCGGGTCGGGCGGACGGACATCAAATGCATCCATCAGATGGAGCGTGTGCTTCCGAATGGCCACCGGTTTGGTCAGAATCAGGCCGTTGAACTCCGGGAGGTTGTGGTAGCCGAGAATCGCTGATTCGCTGGCCAAAAACGGCTTGACCAGACCCCGCTTGAGCCGATCTTCGGGAACATGTGCTACCCCATGTGCACGCATCGACGCTGGATTGGTCGGGT
>CAZRUT010000244.1:0-2346 GCA_964603215.1 uncultured Nitratifractor sp. | reverse complement strand
AGCTGACGATCTCCGGGGTATTGGTGGCCGCCACATCCCGTCTCGGGACCGGTCCCGCCAATCTTGCCACACCCAACATGCTTGCCGTCGGAACCGATCCCCGCCGATGGCGCCTGCTTCGGGGGAGCATTATCGCCCTGTTTGCGTTTGCATATCTCCTGCCACTTGGCGCCATTGTGGCAGACGGATTGCAGGCCGATCTATCCCGTATCATCCTCCGGCCACTTTTGATCCGATCGGCATGGATGAGCATACTGATCGCTTCGGTTTCGGCGACACTCACGGTGGTGCTGGCCCTGTTGCTGGCCGATGCGCGGCGTCATTTCGGCATGCCGCTCCGGATGCCCGATGCGCCACTTGGCCGTCTGGCTGCTTTTGGCATCACATTTTCCGGCAATCTCTACCTGGCCATCCCTTCGTTGATACTGGGGCTTGGGTTTTTTCTGTTGGCGCAGCGTTTGGGCGGCAGTATGGATCGCTGGGGGATCGTCGCAGTGCTGACGGCCAATGTATTGATGGCCATGCCCTTTGCCCTCTCGGTACTGATTCCTGCCCTCCAAAAGACGGCCCGGCGCTACGATCGGCTGGTTTTCTCGCTGGGCTTGAATCCGTGGCAGCGCTGGCGGTATGCCGAGTGGCCATACCTGCGGCCGGCGGTGCGCTATGTTTTTGCCCTGTCTTTTGGCATTTCGCTGGGGGATCTCGGGGTAATTGCACTGTTTGGCAATCGGAACATCACAACCCTTCCCTGGTACCTGTACCAGCTCATGGGGTCGTACCGAACAGCCGATGCCGCCGGGGTAGCACTGATTCTGCTTGTGCTGGTATCGGGTGTATTTTTTGTCCTCACATTATCTTCTGACAGGAATCACAAATGCTGAACATTGACCATCTTGCATACACATACCGCTCCAAAAACCCTGATCCAAAATGCCCTGGCGATGCCTACCGATACCACGGAAAGGTCCACGCGGGCGAAGTGGCTTCCATCCTGGGCGAGAGTGGCAGTGGCAAATCGACGTTGCTGGATCTTATTGCCGGTTTTATCGCCCCCGACCGTGGGAGCATCACCCTCGACGGCACACCGCTCTGCCCGCTGCCGCCTGAGCGGCGGCCGGTGACGATCTTGTTTCAAAACCACAATCTTTTTGAACACCTTACCGTGCGCCAAAATCTCATTATCGGGCTGCACGGCAGCATCCGGGGAAATCGCGACGCCACACACAAAGCCAATGCCATCCTTGCAGAACTGGGGATCATCGCATATGCCGATCGGATGGTCACCGCCCTGTCCGGCGGACAGCAGCAGCGGGTTGCACTCGGGCGGGCATTGCTGCGGGAGCGGCCTATTCTGCTGCTTGACGAGCCTTTTGCCGGTCTCGATCCGGACACCCGCACCGATGTGCTCCGCCTGGTACGCACCCTCACCACCCGCCGCGCACTCCATACCGTCATGGTGACGCACGAACCGCATGACGGAGATGCCATTGCCGACCGGGTATATCAAATGGAAGTGGGCACACTGAAACAGGTTGGGTGAAGCACCGACGGCTTCCCGCCGGAGCGGGAAGGTGATAAAAACATAAATAATTCAAAAGGAGAAAGAATCCGGGAGCTTCAAAAGGAGGAGGCTTGAAAACGTCGAGGCTGAACATCACACTGTTTCGATCGTCATCTCCCGGATACCATGCAATGATACCGAGAAAAAGTCATCAAAAAGTCAACGGACCGAGCATCAATGTGGATCAAAAAAGCGGTACAGCAGTCGGTAAAGTTTGAGTCCCAGGACAACGCCGACGGTGTCGGCCGCCAGATCGGCCCATTCGGCACTGCGGTGGACCGCGAAGAGTTGCGAGATTTCAATAAACCCTCCGTATGCCACCAGCACAGCAAACGCCTGCACATAGGGTATACGCCACCCCATCCGGAGCAAAAAGCCCAAGACCAGAAATGCCCCGGCATGGTTGAGTTTGTCCGACCAGTGAAACAGCGGCGCTACCACGTCGCCGGGGAGTATCGAGAGGACATAACTGCCTCCGAGTGCCGTCCAAAAAAGCACGCGCCAGAGGGGTGCGCGGTGTCCGAAAATGGTACGGAGCTGTTTATGCGAAGGCATACAGGGCCTTGTGGGCGATCCAGCGGGCGAAATCTTCTCCGTCGTTGGGGCAGGCGGCAACCCGGTAGTCGTCATATCCGATTGCATCGGCAATGGCACGGTGCTCGATATCGAGTTCAAAGCGTGTCTCGGAATTGTCAACGGTAAACGCCAGCGGGTAGAGTATGACATTGCGGTTCTGCGGACGACGCAGGCAATCAGCCAGACTGGGCTCCAGCCATGCACCGGAG
>CAZRUT010000243.1:0-2350 GCA_964603215.1 uncultured Nitratifractor sp. | reverse complement strand
AGCCCTCATGCTCCGCCGCAAAAAAGACAAACTCAACAGCTACCTTGAAGGGTACCGCAGTATGAAAAAACTCCCCGACATGATGTTTGTCATCGATGCGGTCAAAGAGAGCATCGCCGTCAACGAAGCGCGTCGGATGGGGATGCCCGTCATTGCACCGCTGGACACCAACTGCGATCCGGATTTGATCGACTATCCCATTCCGGGCAATGACGATGCGA
Source organism: uncultured Nitratifractor sp. (assembly GCA_964603215.1). Classification (GTDB taxonomy): domain Bacteria; phylum Campylobacterota; class Campylobacteria; order Campylobacterales; family Sulfurovaceae; genus S017-3. Next base: position 2,129 of record CAZRUT010000243.1, on the reverse strand, counting down.
TCCGCTCTATCAACCTCTTTTGCCGCGAAATGGCCGATGCAGTGATCGAAGGAAATGCGATCCGTGCCGAGCAGGAAGGCAAAAGTGTCGATGAAGTGACCGGTGAAGGGAACATTGCAGCAGTAGCCGAAGCCAATGTCGATGCTGCCGAAGTCCAGAAACTGGTTGCCGAAAGCAAACGCGAAGAAGCCGCCGCCCCGCACCCGGCAAAAGAAACCGCTCCCGCTGCCGAGAACCCGGCTGCGGAACCTGCTGCCCCACAACCCGCCGCAGCGGCCAAACCCGCGCAAACCACTGCCGCCAAGGGCGACGATCTGACCAAAATCAAAGGGATTGGCAAAGTCTATCAGGGCAAACTCAATGACGAGGGCTTTCATACCTTCGCCGACGTAGCCAACATGAACGAAGAGCAAATCCAGGTCATGGAAGAGAAGTACAGCTTCAAGGGGGACTTCAAAGAGTCCGTAGCACACGCACAAGAATTGGCGGAGGGGTAATCATGGCACAGTTTGGACCCAAAGAGATTAAAAAGCTCCGAGAAATGACCGATGCAGGGATGATGGACTGCAAAAAAGCCCTGACAGCATCTGACGGCGATATGGACAAGGCGGTAGCGTGGCTGCGCGATCAGGGGATCGGAGCGGCCGCCAAGAAAGCAGGAAAAACCGCTGCCGAAGGGGCGATCGGAGTCAAGATTGACGACAAAAAAGCCGTCATCGTCGAAATCAATTCCCAAACCGATTTCGTGGCACAGAACGAGAAGTTCAAATCACTCATGTCCACGGTGGTCGAGCATGCCTTTTCCCAGGAGATCCCCGATGCCGAGGCGATCAATGCTTCGCAGATCGACGGGGCCCCTTTTGCGGAATTTCTGGCCCTGCAAGTGGCCACCATCGGTGAGAAGCTGGTTGTACGCCGCTCCGCACTCATTGTGGGTGATGCCACCACAGCGGTCAACGGTTATGTCCACTCCAATGCCCAGAATGGCGTCATCATTGCTGCCGAGTGTGATGATGCCGAGACGGCCGATGCCATGACGCCCATTCTCCGCGAAATTGCCATGCATGCTGCGGCCATGGCGCCCAAGTCGCTGACGTATCAGGATCTTGATCCGGATTCTATTGCCGCCGAGACCCACGGCCGCATCGAAGCGATCAAAAAAGAGAATGAAGAGTTGGAGCGCCTGGGCAAGCCGCTCAAAAATGTTCCACAATATGTTTCCCGCGCCCAGTTGACAGACGCGGTGATCGCGGCGGCCAAGTCCGAGATCGAAGCCGCACTCCAGGCCGAAGGAAAACCCGAAAAGATTTGGGACCGCATCGTCCCGGGCAAGCTGGAACGTTTCATTTCCGACAATACGACGCTGGATCAGGAACAGTGCCTGCTGGATCAGAAATTTGTTATGGACGACAGCAAAACAGTCGGTGAATATTTCAATGAAAAAGCAGCCGGCAAGGCCAAAATCACCACCTTCACCCGCCTCGAAGTGGGCGAAGGGATCGAAGTGGAAGAAGAAGATTTTGCCGCCGAAGTCGCCAAACAGATGGGGGGAGCGTAAAACAAACGATACCTGCGTATCGTTGTAAGGCTATTTATGTCCAACATACTACTTCAAGCAAGCGGATTAGGCCATGCATTTGATTATCCGCTGTACCGTGATGTTGATTTGACTTTGCATTCAGGGGAGAGTGTGGCGATTCAGGGGCGTAGCGGCAGCGGCAAATCGACCCTGCTTCATACGCTTTCGGGTTTTTTGCCTCCCGATTCCGGGACGGTGAAGGCCCTAGGAAATGATGTGTATGCGCTGAGCGAGACGGCACGCGAGGCGTTTCGACGTGCGCAGCTTGGGATCGTATTCCAAACACATTACCTTTTCAAAGGGATGACCGGAAGAGCCAACATCGAGGCAGCCACACTGCTGGCCGGAACGACGGTGGATCCGTGGCTCCTGGAGCGGCTTGAGATCGATACGGTCGTTGACCAGAAAATCGGAGAACTTTCCGGCGGCCAGCAGCAGCGCATTTCCGTGGCGCGGGTGCTGGCCAAACAGCCACGCTTGATTTTTGCGGATGAGCCGACCGGCAATCTGGACAAACAAACCGCAGCACTGGTGATGGATGTCCTGCAGG
>CAZRUT010000242.1:0-2362 GCA_964603215.1 uncultured Nitratifractor sp. | reverse complement strand
ACATATGGCGTGCATGGAGTACGACGGCCACCCCTTTGGGTTGAATCGTTTCCGAGATAGCATCGGCAATCTGTTCCGTCATGTGTTCCTGGATTTGCAAGCGCCGGGCAAAGACGTTGACGATGCGCGGGATTTTGGAGAGTCCGACCACTTTCCCGTCCGGGATATACGCCACATGCGCCCGCCCGATGATGGGCAGCATGTGGTGTTCGCACATCGAATAAAATTCAATATCCCGTACCAGCACCATCTCATCATTGCTGGTGGAAAACAATGCCTGGTTGAGGATCTCTTTGGGGTTCTGCCGGTACCCCTCCGTCAAAAAAGCCAGTGATTTTGCCACCCGTGCCGGGGTTTTGATCAGTCCTTCACGTGCGGGATCCTCCCCGATGAGTTCCAGCACTTTGGTGATGGCTTCTTCGAATTCTTTTTGTTTTTTCATCTGTTGCGATCCTCAAATTGTGTTGGACAAAGCATAGCATAAAGTTGATTATTTTATGCGCGTTCCGGTACACATCTTTGCAGGAGACTGTTTGTTTGAAGCCGGATGCTCAAATAAAATTGGCCCCGGCAACGGCGACCCCGGCGCCAAGAATTGCCGACATGATGGTGATGGGTATGATGGCTTTTTTGTCTTCGGGCACGATGAGTATGAGAATAGGTACGGCGGAGATTTCAGCGATGATTACTCCCCGAATCCACGGTGCAATATCCCAGGAAACAAACGGAATAATCAATCCCAAAACAACCCAGTGGGCCAAAGCAGACAGATTGGCCGTCTTGTCCATTTTTTGCAACACCATGGGCAACACATCGATGGCACCTGCCGTCACACCGATGAGCAGCGCGATCATAAAATCATGCATCGGAGTCCTCTTTATGGTTCTTTTTTAATGAATGTGAACAAATATCATAAAATAGGTAGATATATTGAACAAAAATCAGGATCGGACGCTGAATATCCACTTTGGTCATCACCTGCGTTATCATGCACGGCAGCGAGACAGCATCTGGCAGATTGCCTTCTATCTTGATGCATTTTTAGAGGTGTCCTTTATAATACTGCGTCACAACCAACCCGATACCCACCAGAACCACTATGAGGGCGATCGAGCCGGTGATGACCGGTGTCTGGATCGGCTGGGAGAGGTCGAACATCAACCAAGTACCTCGGCACATCGGGGGCACAGTGCCCCTTCTTTGGGTGCGGTATAGCGCCAGCATCTGGGGCACTTTTCCTGGGTTGCGCGGTGGAGGGTGAAGCGCTTTCCGTCGGCTTCAAACGCTCCGATTTGTGCTCCGTCGGAAGTCGGTACGACGCGACTCACGACAAACCAGTCCTCCAAATCTTTGGTGTCTGTGATGGTGAATGCCGCCACGTCTCCGGCAATTTCCAGTTCGAGAGTGGCTTTGATCTGCTTCTCTTTCTTGAGACGGTCCACCTCTTCGGAGAGGGCTTCGCGGGCTGCCAGCATCAGGTGATCGTCAAAGCTCTCTGCCACTTCGGGCACCGTGACATACTCCAAATCAAAAACCGATTGTGCGTCGCCTCGAAACATGGCGGGTGCGTATTCGAGGATTTCATCGGCCGTATAGGTCAGCACCGGCGCAATCAGTGCCAGCATACTTCGGGCAATTGCCGCCATGGCTGACTGGGCACTGCGGCGGGCAGGGTTGCCCATCCGCTCGGTATAGAGGCGGTCTTTGCAGACATCCATGTAGATGCCGCTGAGCTCGTTGGTCAAAAAGTGGTTGAGCAGTGCAAAACCCCGGAGGAAATCGTACCGTTCAAAACTGGCCTGCACCTCACCGAAGACTGCGTGGGCTTTGCGCAGGATCCAGCGATCAAGCTCCCCGTAGGCGTCGGCGTTCACCTGCCGATCCAAATCACTGACATTGGCCAGCAGGAAACGGAATGTGTTGCGAATCTTGCGGTACTGTTCGGCTGTTTGCCTGAGAATCCCGTCGGAGATTTTTAGGTCGCTTTGGTAATCTGAAAGCGCCACCCAAAGCCGCAGTATCTCGGTACCGTACTGCTGGATCACCTTTTGCGGGGCGACGACATTGCCTTTGGATTTGGACATCTTCTCCCCCTTGTCATCCACTGTAAAGCCATGCGTCAAGATAGAGTGGTATGGCGGATGATCGGTGATCGCTGTCCCAAGCAAAAGTGAGCTTTGGAACCATCCTCTGTGTTGATCACTCCCCTCCAGATACATATCAGCGGGGAACGCACCTGCATCATAATTGCCACTTTTTAACACTGCATTCCAGGTAGAGCCGCTATCAAACCAGACATCCAGTATATCATCTACCTTTTCAAGCTCATCGGCACTATATTTGCTACCCTCAGGCAGAAGCT
>CAZRUT010000241.1:0-2364 GCA_964603215.1 uncultured Nitratifractor sp. | reverse complement strand
TGGTATCGCCAAATATCCCGATGCATGGCATCGCCTCAAACTGATCGCTGCCAATGACCGGGGCAACGGCATGATGGCACTGCGCTACGACTGGATGCACCGCATCGGGGCGCAACTCTATGCGGCACTCGGCGCACAATACCTCAGGGCGCACACCGCTGATCACGACAGGGAGCTGGGGATTCGGCTTCGCAGCGGGGCTTCCATGATGGACGGCAAAGGATTTGGTCTGGATATCCCCAGCTTCACCCGCACTGTTTATGCCCAAGAGGCTGCCGTGGCTGAAGCAGGCCTGTACAAAGTCTGGGATGCGTCGGCATATTTTTATCGGTTTCCTCTTTCCATTCAGCGGGAGACGCTGTATGGCAAATACCGGCGCTACGCCATCCGAACCGCAGGCAAGCGGATGGAATTTGGCGAAGCAACCCTGGGGATAGAAGTGGATGTACTGCTCTTTCACCGTGCCACTGTTCCGGTGGGATTCGCGCTGATTCACAGCAGCCAAAATAGAGGAAAAAACCGCGTCCGGGTTACGGTAAAAACATCATTTTAGAAACGATTTACAGCCCGATCGACTTGCTGAGGTCTACGGTGGCGGTATTGCTTCCGTTCACCGTGACTTTACGGGCGATGCGAATATTTTTGCCGCCGCATTCAGGACAGTTTACGGTGCCGACGACGTAGTATTTTCCGGCCGGAACTCCGTAAAAGGCAAACGCGCCGTTTTGATTGGAGGCAGTGAATTTGAGGTAATTAAAAAGCCGCTTGTCCGAAGGGGCCATCGTGTGGCCACCGAGGTAGCTTTCGCGGTACCACTGATTGGCATAGCTGGTGACCGGGTTGAGGTAAAGGCGGGTTTGCCGCCCGGGAATTTTGCGGCCATTGTAGGTGACGGCAATGGTCCCTTTGACGGTACTGTTGCCGGATGTTGCCAACTGCGCATATTCGTCGGCCGGGAAGGCAATCCGCTTGATGACGATTTTTTTGGATGTGACGCCATCGTTGACTCCCTGGAGATCCACCGTACTGTCCGTAGAATTTTTGGCTGTATCATGGGAGAGAAAGGGGAGTTCATAATGGGCACAGCCTGTAGCGGCAAGGAGAAGCAGTATAGCAGAAATGATGTGAATCATGACAGATCGCATGGGTTTCCTTATATGCAGGGGAGATGCTTCTGTGATTATACACTAAGAGGATTAATGCTGCGTGTATGCCCGAAGCGATGACACATGTTTTGGCGGAATTTTGAATTATTTTCCGAGACAGAATGTGCCAAACATCTTATCCAAAACTTCATCATTGTCATACGGGTGCGTGATGGTGCCGATGTGGGCGATGGCATCGCGGAGGTGATAGCTGAACAATTCCAATTCCCCGTCAAAAAGCGGTATTTTGGCGGCTTCTATTGCATCCTGACATGCGATGACCGCATCGATCTGGCGTGCAGTGGTCAGCAAAATATCGTCACTGTATCCCACGGCATCCAGACGCTTTTCGAGTGTGCCGATGAGGTGTTCAAAATGTCGCACAGCGCTAATAGCGATGGGTGAAAGTGCATCGAGTCTGGTCGATGTCAGGGCACGGGGGAGGTCACTTTTGTTGCATGCGGCGATGGCCGTTTTGTCCGGATGTGCTTCTATCAAATCAAGGATACGGTCATCCTCGGCATCAAATGGACGGCTTCCGTCGAAAAGCGCGATGACTACATCGGCCTCTTCGACAGAGCGGAGGGCGCGCTGGACACCGATTTGCTCGATGGTATCGTCAGCATGGCGGATTCCGGCGGTGTCAATCAGGCGAATCAGATGCGCGCCGATCCGAACCGATGCTTCGACGGTGTCACGTGTCGTGCCAGCCAGGTCGCTGACGATGGCGCGGTCATCGTCGAGGAGGGCATTGAGCAGGGAGCTTTTGCCGACATTGGGTTTGCCGATAATGGCAACACGGAATCCTTCGAAGACCCCCCGGCGCCGGCGGCTGCCTGCGACGATGTGCTCCATCCGCTGACTTAGGGTATCGAGTTGCTTGTGGAGTGCTGCAATCAGCGTGTCGGGAACGGCTTCGGCATAATCAATCATCACTTCGGAATGGGCCAGTGCCCGGAGCAGTTCCGTGCGCACCGTTGCAACAAATTCACCCAGTTCGCCCCGGAGCTGACGGACGAGGATTCGGGCGGCATCGCTGCTTTGGGCTTCGATGATTTTGGCGACGGCTTCGGCTTCGCTGAAATCGATTTTTCCATGCAAAAACGCCCGCTTGCTGAACGCACCCGGTTCGGCCAGCCGGGCGCCGTGGGCGATCGCGGCATCAAGCCTCACCTGGGCAACAATTCGGCCGCCGTGGCACAGGAATTCGATCACATCT
>CAZRUT010000240.1:0-2370 GCA_964603215.1 uncultured Nitratifractor sp. | reverse complement strand
GCTGCGCAGCAGCCCGGAAGAGTTCAGTACGCTCCGGTGTCAACGCAAGGATTGTTCCGTTGCCCGGCAGGGCAATACCCATGGCCTCCATGAGCGTGTTCATGGAGTTTGCGGTAAACATTCCGGAACAGCTGCCGCCGCCCGGACAGGCGTTGCATTCGATTTCCGTGAGTTGTTCTTCGGAAATTTCCCCGGCCTCGTATGCGCCGACGGCCTCAAAAGCGGTAGCCAGATCAATCGCGGTTCCATCCTCGAGATGTCCGGCAGCCATGGGTCCCCCCGAAACAAAAACTGTCGGGACGTTGACGCGCAGGGCCCCCATAATCATCCCCGGAACGATCTTGTCGCAGTTGGGGATGGCGATCATGGCGTCAAGCTTGTGTGCATTCATCACCGTTTCGACCGAATTGGCGATGATTTCACGACTAGGAAGCGAATAGAGCATTCCATCATGCCCCATGGCGATTCCGTCATCCACCCCGATGGTATTAAATTCGAACGGGATACAGCCGTTGGCCCGGATTTCCTCCTTAATAATTTCGGCGACCTGGTTGAGATAAAAATGCCCCGGGATGATTTCGATAAATGAGTTTGCCACGCCAATGAATGGCTTGTCAAAATCATCGTTTTTGATGCCGGTAGCACGCAGGAGACTTCGATGGGGTGCGCGATCGTACCCTGTTTTTATTTCATTGCTTCGCATAGAGTTTCCTTGGAAAAATGTGGAACATTATAACACAGGGTAGATTTGGCCGCCACATGATTGGAAGCAACTTACGCTATAATACACAAAAAGTACGGGGTGGTATATGTGCGCAGAGCGTTTGTGGATGATTGCGATTGCAATCATCCTTGGATTGACGATGGGTCTGGCTGGCAGCCAAATGTTTGCGGCAGCCTTTTTGGTGCAATTGGCGACGATGGCTGTTTTGCTGCTGCGGGGGTTTACAGGCTTTTGCCCCTCGCTGATCCTCCTGAAACACATTTTGCCCCCGTGCAAAGAGAGGCAACCATGAGCACCATTAGTTACAAAGGCGCCGGTGTGGATATTGATGCGGGGAATGCATTTGTTTCTGCGATTAAAACCGATGTCCAATCCACATTTGATGCCAATGTTATCGGGGGAATCGGCTCGTTTGCCGGAGCGTATGCCTTGCCGGCCGGTTATCGTGACCCCGTGATCCTCTCGGCTACGGACGGTGTGGGAACCAAGCTGAAGCTTGCCATCGATTCGGGTCGTCTTGATACGGTAGGCATTGATTTGGTTGCCATGTGCGTCAACGACTTGATCTGTAATTTCGGCACGCCAATGTTTTTTCTCGACTATTATGCTACGGGAAAATTGTTGCCAGAAAATGCCCAGGCGGTTGTCCGTGGGATTACCGAAGGATGTCGCCGAGGCGAATGTGCTTTGGTAGGAGGGGAGACCGCGGAAATGCCGGGCATGTACCGCCGGGACGATTTTGATCTGGCCGGGTTTGCCGTGGGCATAGCCGAACGAAGCGAAATGGATCGGGTCAGCCGTGTCGAACCGGGTCAGATACTCATCGCCCTCCCCAGTTCCGGCATACATTCCAACGGCTACTCCCTGGTGCGAAAACTCTTTCTTGAGACGCTTCATATGGACTTGGGTGCAGACTTCAACGGAAAACCACTAATCGATACCCTGCTTGAGCCTACCCGCATCTATGTCAGGGAATTCAAAACACATCGCGAACATATTGTTGCATTGGCCCACATCACCGGAGGCGGTATTATCGAGAATCTTCCGCGTGTACTGCCGGAGGGAATCACGGCGCTGGTTCAGCGCGACGCGATTCGTACGTTGCCGATTTTTGATTTTATGTCGCAGCATATCGCATCCGAAGAAATGATGCGGGCGTTCAATATGGGTGTTGGCATGGTGTGGGTGGTCGCCCCCGAAAACGTTGATGTGATTTTAGATGCAACAGATGCTTATGTGATTGGCCGCACGGAAAAAGGGAACAAAAAGGTCATTTTTGTATAATTGCGTTACAAAAACGTAACATATAAAAGGTGAACATAATGTCTGTTTCCAAAGATATAGGGTGCGCAAATGCTGTGTGTGTCCGTGCCAATGAATGCAATCGACAAAAAATTCGCAAAGAAGGGAAGGCGCGCGAAGTCAAGAGTTTCGGTGGTACTCCGGAAAAAGGTTGTGGGAAGTTTATGCCGATAGAGGTGCAGGGCACGGTGCGGCATTGACAGCTTAAGGGCGCCTCTATATAGGTGCTCTTAAGCTGTTTTGACTATAATGGCACTCCTTATTTTGCCGAATACGGAGTGTGGCGCAGTCTGGTAGCGCACCTGCTTTGGGAGCAGGGGGTCGAAGGTTCGAGTCCTTTCACT
>CAZRUT010000239.1:0-2382 GCA_964603215.1 uncultured Nitratifractor sp. | reverse complement strand
ATCCGGAGAGCGCGATCAGCATCCTGCTCAAGACCCGGGAGCATTTCAGTCTCAAGGCCAACCTCGGTACCAAACCGAAACTCTATTACCTGACATAAGGAGCGGGATATGACGAAGAATTTTATGGGGTTTATCCCGATCAGGCGTACCGGGCTCAAAGACATTTTTGTGTTTGAAAAGTCCGCGTTCAACCTCACGGCGCTGGGTGTCACGCTGGTGTTGATCGTCCTCTTTTTGGGCGGAGTTGGCAATTACCTTTTGCATGGACATCATGTATTCAACGTCACCCGGGAGCACCCGTGGGGGTTGCTGATTGCGACGTATGTGTTTTTTGTCGTGAGCTCAACCGGGCTGTGCATCGTCGGGTCGCTGGGCGATGTATTTAAATTTGAAGCGCTTAATTATCAGCTTTTTTCCAAACGGGCAATTTTTGGATCGATCGTAACCATTTTGGCCGGATTTGCCGTGATTGCATTCGAGATCGGCCATCCGTTTAGAATGATGGTGTACAACGTGCTGACGCCGGGGCTGACCTCGGCGATTTGGTGGATGGGGACCCTCTATGGCCTCTATCTGACCTTTATGATCATCGAGTTTGTCTTCCTCCTCAAGCACGACATGAAAAAAGCAAAAATGTTCGGTCTGACGGGCTTGCTGGTCGGTTTGGCTGCCCACTCCAACCTCGGATCGGTGTTTGGCTTCCTCAATGCCCGACCGATCTCCAACGGCGTGTATTATCCGACCTATTTCATCCTGACTGCATTCATCACCGGTATCTTCATCGCTTTTATCATGATGGGCGTCCGATACAAGCTTGTCTTCCCTGATCCCATTGCCAAAATGCTGGTTGGCCTGGCGAAAATTCAAGGCTTTTTGCTGGGTGCTTTCCTCTTTTTTGCCGGATGGAAAATGCTGACCGACCTGTATGGAGGTATGCCCAATCGTGCCGATGTCGCTGAACATATTCTGCACGGGTGGATGTTTTGGGCTGAGATCGTTTTGGCGATTTTTATTCCCGGAGCGGTGATACTTTTCGGACGTGCGCAGCGGCATGTGGCGATGTTTTATGCGTCGCTCATCGGGATGGTCGGGATTTTCTTCATGCGCTACAACCTTGTGCACGATACCCAGCTCAAACCGCTACAGATGATGAAAATCACCCGCTATCAGCTCCCCCCGACGTGGGTGGAATATGTGCCGAGTCTCACAGAAATCTACATTTCCGTCGGCGGACTGGGATTGATGTTTGCCATGTATTATGTCGGAACACGTTTGTTCGATCTGGACGAAAAAATGGACGAATCTTATGAAAAAAAGGAGGAAGACGGAGCATGATATTACCCTAAGACCTGTTGCATTGAGATGCCCCTTTTCGGAGGGGTCAATCCCTATTATTAGAGGTGCCATTTTAGGAGTTCATGATGTTCAAACGAATCGTAACGTTACTGTTTGCGGCTTTGCTTGGGATGATGTTTGTGACCACCGCCACATCGGCCGATGCCGGAAAAGGTCAGAAAATCATCCTGAAAAAACTCAAAAAGGCCTGCATCAAAGCAGGGCTTGAAAACGGCGGTGTGCTAGCCAAGAAGCATACCCAGGCGGAATGGAAAGCACTCAAAGAGCCTGAGAAGCTCAACGAAGAACTTGCCAAGCTCTGTCCCGGTGTCAAAACACTCAAAGACAAATACGCTGTCCATGTTTTTGATTTTCTCTACAATTACGCCAGTGACAGCGGCAACGTCCCTTCCTGATAACTGCACCCAGGCAGCTGTATGCTGCGCACATGATGCTTGCAGTGATCGAGCGCACTGATCGCCCATCGTTCGGGCGATCACACTATGGTTTTCTTCAGGGCATACCGTGCCTTGAATACAAAAATAGAAGGAGAAGGAAATGATGATTTCCAAAAAAACAGTCACAGCGGTGCTTGCCGGACTTGTGCTGACGATGGGCGCCTTGGCAAATGCCAAAGTGGCTTTGACGCTCCAAGGCAGTGACGGGCTGGCCAACAAACAGGTCAAGGCTCTGGTGGACAAGCTGGGTGCGATCGGTTATGAACCGGCCGGGATCAATGAAAATATTCAGGATGCATACTTCAAAAAGTATCATGAAAAGAACCTGGACTATCTTAGTTTTTATACCATTACCAACACAAAAGATATGCGCCAACTGCTATTGGACAATCCAAAGTTTGGTGCCTTTAGTCCTTTTAACCTGCTTGTCTATAAGCCGTTGGATGAAAAGATCACATGGTATGGCAAACTGGAGCCGCAGGCGATTCTGGAAATCATCGGCGAAAAGGACCCCAAAAGATCTGCCGCCTATATCGCCATGCATCACAAGCTGGATGCTTTTATAGGCAAAGAGCTCAAACCTGTCCAT
>CAZRUT010000238.1:0-2397 GCA_964603215.1 uncultured Nitratifractor sp. | reverse complement strand
CTTCGCGCTCAAAGATCGCATTCTCCGCTTCGAGATCAAACAGGGCACGCGAAGAGATCGCGATCACCAGTTTGTCATCCAAATCATACGCCATCGCTTCCCCTCCCCAGGTTCTTTTCGCATCGCAGTATAGCACAGTGTCACCCAAATAAATAAATCTGATCAAATAGGTCCAAAGAAAAACCCGCCTTAATTTCAAGGGCACCTCTAAAGATACCTGAAGATTAAACCTACCCACCATTTACGGCGCGCTGATCTGTTGTGCAACATTGGTCATTTTTGGCACTTTGCTGATTTGCCAAGTCCTTTCTCAGCGTGATATCGTTACCATCAGCACAACGCACAAGGAAAACCCCATGGGTATCCAATACAGAATAATCCTCGCCGGCTCGATGGTGACACTGGCATTCATGCTATCCGGATGTCATGAATATGTTATCACCAATCATGCACCCACGGGCCTGACCCTCTCAAACAGCAGCATTCCCGAACATCAGCCTGTCAATACCGTCGTTGGCGTGCTGACGGCGATCGATGCGGATCCTGCGGATACACACACGTATGCTTTGGATTGCACAACAGCCGGGGTGGATGACGGGAAATTCAACATCCACAGCAACCAACTCCGGACCGGTTCTGTACTGGATCGTGCAACGCAAGATATTTTTCACATCTGCATCAAGGCCGATGATGGAAATGGGGGAAAATATTACAAAGACTTCACCATCACTGTTCTGGAGGCCAATGGAACATCGCCTTCTGTCGCCAGAACAAGCCCCGTGTCCGCCCCACAAATAATCCAGAACCAAATGATGACCTTTATTCATCCGTGATTGAAACAGATCCGTACACATGGCCACCCTTTTCCCCTGTCTCCACGCTCCAGCTACAGTATCAAAATCTACGAAAATACCTGTATGACTATCGATGATTATTTAGGCGCCTCACATTTCCGCGTTCCAAAATTTGTTCAAAAAAGATTGTATGGGCATCGGATGCATTGGCGGTATGCGGTTTTGTGCTATAATCGTATCCGAAAGGACACCTCCAAAAAAAGCAAAAGGACCAACATGCAAAAGGATGCTGTACAGCAGACGGCTGTTTGTGTCCGGCGGGGCGTCACGGTACTTGTGGCATTGATGGTATCGGGGTGTAGCTATTTCACCCATCCAAAACCTCATGGCATTGCCGGACACCCTGCATGGACGCCGATTTATGATCTCAAAAAACTCAATGCGGACTATATTCCACAGGGGATCGAACTGTACCGCGGGCATTTGCTGCTGACCGTTGATGTGCAGCAACATGCGTCCAGGCTGTTGGTATTTGCAGTATCCCGCAAGGCCAACGGAGCGGTCGCGCTGCAGTTTCAGTTTCCGCTCGACTATCCAAAAACTGCGCAACACATCAGCGATCTTGCCATGTGGCACGGGCGGCTGTACGGAATCGATTATCCTTACGGCACCGTGTACGTCACCGATATCCGCCGGTCAATCCGTCACAGAACGATGCATATCATTCAGAAGATTCCGACCCACATCAAAGGGGGCGGCTCCCTAGCATGGGCCCGTCAGCAGCATCATGATCGGATGCTTGTTTCCAAATTCTCATCAGGAAAATCCATTGATGCCTACCGGCCCGAGGACTTCAAGCAAGCACACAGCACACCACGCACTAAAATCCATACGGTCTGTCTGGTGCAGGGCCTCTCCCTCAAAGGCGACACCCTGCTGGTCTCCGCCAACACAATCGGCACCGACCTTATCTATATTGCCCGGTATCATGCGGTCATGCGCGCCGGAGCACTGTCACCGGTCAATGCCGACACCGTCCCGGCACCCGGTGACATGGTTGAAGACCTCGTGCCCTACCGTCACCGCATCATCACTTCGGATGAAGCAAGCAGAAAAATCTATATTTCAAGACCCTTATTATAACATTATAATCTCTAAGTCAATTCTCGATATACTTTTCGCAAATACTGATGACAAGGATGCGGCGCCATGATGCTGAGAAAAATACTGCTGCCGGTCATTCTGGCTGTGCTGGCCTACGGATTTTGGGTCAGCCCCAATTTCAAGGAAATCTCCGCCGGGGTGGCGGTTTTTCTTTTTGGGATGTTGGCGCTCGAAGAGGGATTCCGTGCTTTTTCCGGCGGCGCACTGGAGCGGATCCTCAAAGCTTCGACCAACCGGCTCTACAAAAGCATTGGGTTTGGCTTTGTCTCCACTGCCCTGATGCAATCGAGCTCACTGGTGTCTGTATTGACCATCTCATTTATCGGTGCGGGATTGATCGGATTGACGCAGGGAGTGGGGATCATCCTGGGCGCCAATATCGGTACCACGACCGGTGCATGGCTCATGGCGGGATTTGGGCTCAAAGTCAAAATCTCCG
>CAZRUT010000237.1:0-2399 GCA_964603215.1 uncultured Nitratifractor sp. | reverse complement strand
CCAACCAGAAGAAACACCGAAATAAATCCAACCCGAAGAACGGCAACCGACCCAAGAAAAAACCACAGAACAAGCCAGACCAACAAAGTCCCAAAAAGAAAAAAGACCACGGCCAGTCCGGCACAAAGCAAAAACCCAAAAAGTCTAACGAGAAAAAAGAAAATGCGCACCAGCCGAAGCAAGCAAAACCCGACAAAAACACAAAAAACAAGCAACCCGATATGGCCCAGGGTACATCCGCCAAACAGGCGCGACAACACAAAATTCAAGCCAAGGAAATCAAACAGCTCATGAAGCGGCTCCGCGGGAAAAAAATGCAACCAAAACTCTATCAGTTTGTAGGGAAAAAACGCCCACAACAGAATCAAAAAACGGTCAATCCGTGGTAAAAGGAGGTCATATATTATGTTGAATTCAACATTGATTTTACGCATCATTGCATTGATCACAATCAGCATTGGGGTGATGCAGGGGGGTGCACCCCTCAAGATACATGTCAACAAAACCGCCCTTGCTCCGGGCGAAACGGTCACCATCACCCTGACCGCTCAGGGAAAAGATATTGTGTTTCATCCCCCCAAAAAATAGGAGGATACCCTATCAGTACACCCCGTACCAGCCAAAAAATTGAAGCCAGTTATGTGAACGGTACATTGACAACTCTGCGCCAAAAAACACTGGTATTTTCTCTTGCTCCGGATCACAACATCACCATTCCGTCCTTGACCGCCACCATTGACGGTGTGCCGAAAAAAACCCGGCCGATTGCGATCCGGATTACCGCTGGCAAAGCACAGGCGGCATCGGGTACTGCGTACCAATTGCACATGCTTGCTTCACGCAAAAGTGTTTATGTCGGTGAACCCTTTGTGGTGCAGGTCGTTTTTCACGAACCGCGCAACAGTTCGGTCGCCCAGGCACAATATGTTGCGCCAAAATTTGACGGCTTTTTCGTCAAAACATCCCCAAAAGAGCGGCTCGAAAATAGACCGGAGGGAACCGATCATGTCTTTGACTACATCCTGACTCCGCAGCGTGAGGGCAACATCACCATTACGGCCCCCCAGATCAAACTCGGTATGCAAACATTTTCCGGCGCGCAGGACCCCTGGGGCTTTTTCAACAACGAAGTCCACTGGCAGTCTCTGCGCGGCACCCCACTAACCATCGCCGTCAAACCGTTGCCGACCTCGACCAATCTGGTGGGAAATTTTACCGTGAAGGGGGTGGTTGATTCCCGCACCGTTCACGCCAACAAGCCGGTCAATTATACACTGACCCTTCAGGGACAAGGGAGCCTCAGTGAACTGGATGATCCCCATTTTGATCTGAATGATGTGACGGTTTACAGCGATGATGCCACTTCAGAAACCCGGGTTGAACATGGGAAAATCATCAGCAAATGGGTCAAAAAATACACATTCATCTCCGATCATGATTTTGTCATTCCGGCACAGACGTTTACCGTTTTTGATCCAAAAAGCGGCCAAACCAAAACGTGTGCAACACAGGCCGTGCATGTCACTGTCAAAGGCGCTGCCCCTGCAACAACGGCATCAGCCAAAGCGGCTCCGTCGCGCACCAAAACCTCTGTCCGTGCGCCACAACCATCTCCATGGACACGCCCGGTGCCTATGGCCTCAAGACACACCAAAGATTCCAACGCTTCCTTGTTTGAAGATACGGCTTACTATGCCCGTCTCTCTCAGGTGGTGTCCGACAAAAAATGGCCGCTTTGGTCTTTGTTTCTCAGCTTTTTGGGCGGCATCATCTTTGCATGCATTGGATGGAAGCTGTACAGGCTGCTTCCCGAAAAAACTGGAAGCCGTTCCAAAAAATATACCCCCGCTGAAGCCCTGGAGATCCTCTATCCCCACACCCACGATACACCGGAGATCGAAGCCATGGTGCGGCAACTCTACCGGGTTCAAAATGGTGAAAAGAATGTTCCCATCGACCCCAACGCACTGCAGCGGCTTGTCCGGAGTGTGGTGTAGCTACAGGGCACCTGTTGTTAGAGGTGCCCTACAGGATTTCATGCAGGCGATTGGCGTCGGCCATCCATTGGCTCAGCCCATCCCAGTTGCCATCGGCGACCAGCGTACGGCAATGGTCCAGTTCCGATTGAAAATGATCGATTGCTTCAAGAAGATTGTCTTGATTTTGTTCAAAAATATCCCGCCACATCGCCGGAGAACTTTTGGCAATCCTGCTCATGTCGCGAAAACCGCCGCCGGCCAGTGCAATGATCGCCTTGGGGTCCTCCTGCCCCATCACCGACTGGGCCAAGGCGTAACTGAGAGCGTGTGGCATATGGGAAATGTATGCCGCATGCCGATCATGCGCCCGCGCGTCCATGTAAAAGATCTTCATCCCCAAATCACCGAAAATCCTGTTGG
>CAZRUT010000236.1:0-2426 GCA_964603215.1 uncultured Nitratifractor sp. | reverse complement strand
TTTTTTGAATGCTATATAGTCAAGCAGCGCTTGTTTTTTCCCTTTTTTGACGCGCAAATCTTTCGTCGCGGCCGCTTTGGCATGCTCAAAGTTCAACTGCGTGCCGTTGGCATCTACATAATTGAAACTGTTTTTGTCATAAAAATCTTTTACTGCATTGTCGTCCACGCTGATCCCCTGGGTATCCGTCCACACCAGTGCCAGTTCATACGCGCGCGGGGTCATGTATTGGTCTCGATTGGTCTCCCATGCTGTCCGGATCATGGCATCCGTCAACGCGACCGGCATGGCATCACGGGAAAGGACCCGGTAGCCGATCTTGTCCGTGATACTCAAGGCTGCAGCCACTGTTTGCGTTTCCAAACCGACAGCGGGATGCTCCAGCAGTCCCAAAAGCTTCTGGATGATCAATTCATCCCTGAGAATCGATTCGAATGTACTGCTTTTGATGCGACGGTTTTGGAGGTAGGTCGTGTAAACCGTTTTGTTAAAGACACCGTTCTCTTGAAAGCCCTTCATCCCAGCAATATAATCAGCCAACTCCTTTTCGCTGACAACAATCCCGTACTCCCTGGCAAGGTTCAACAACTGCGCCTGCGTCGCCAATGAACGAAAGGCTTGTTGGATCAGGCCCATTTTTTTGGCCTGCGCCTCATCGAATTTTCCCTGATAGATTTCCGTGTACCGGTCGTAGAGGTTCCGGTATGTCAGGTTCAGTCTGGCATTGGAAATTTCAATGTCACCCACGGCACCCACGGCGCTCGCTTTGGAGCCGTACTTGTAGCTCCCCCATCCCACAAAGCCTGCACCGATAAATGCGATGGTCGCAATCCATATGGTCCAAACAAGGTATCTGTTGTGTCTTTGCATCCAAGTAATCATGCCAAATCTGCCTTCAGTCGAAAAAATTTAGCATTATTTTAGTCAAGTTGGGGTTAAACCCGGATTAGGATAAAAAGATGGAATGGAGCAGGGAGAAGCTGATTGCTTCCTGCCTTACTTTTTTTTACGGATCAGTGCCGTTGTCAATGCTTTGATTGACTGAAGCGGATTGCTGTTTTTCAAACGCATATAATGGCTCCGGGCGCGCTCCACGCCCATGTCGGCCGCCTCTTCATACAGCAACAAAGCATGCCGCTTGTTTTTGTCAATCCCAATCCCGTACTCATACAGTTGACCCAGGTCGCAAATCGCTTCGGGATAATCCTCTTCGGCCAAGTGGTTGATCCGTGTAAATGCTTCGGGGAAATCCTGCTGCAATACTTCGCCCTTGAACAGCTCACGCGCCAGCATAAACTGTGCGAATGTCGATTCGGTTGTTGCAGCGGCAATGAGCATCTGCGCTGCTTCAGCGATCTTGCCGTGTTGTTTCAACTCCTGATAGCATGTGATGGCCCCTTCGACCTGGCGCTCGGAATAATCATGTATGCTCACCATGCGGATAAAATCTTTTACGGCGTTTGTGACCCCCTCTTCGTGTTCTTCGCGCTGAGGGTACTGATGCATCATATTGCGAAATTTCTGCCCTGCGTGCGGAAATTTTTCATACAACTCCTCATCCAGATCCGGTTCGATTTCCCAGGCTCTCGTCCGGGGAAGCTCCTCCGGTTCCTGGGGGATTGGATCGGCCATCGGCGGTGCTTCCTCCTGTGCAATGGTTGACTCGGGCTGCTGTGCTGCATCCACACGAGCACGATCGTGCGGCTCCGGATCGAAGCGGGGCTCGGAAGGAATAGTAGGTGCAGTCTCCTGGGAATGAAAGTTGGGGGTTTGCGGCACAACGGGCGTCGTGGGGTCGGCCGCCGGCATGGGGACGCTGGTCGCGTCCGATTCAGGGGCTTCCGGGGCTGGAGCGGACGGGGGCACGATGGCTTCCTCCGGCTCCAGCAAAGCCTCGAGCCGGTCCGGAACAGCATCCTTTTCCGGAAGCGGGGAGGACGCTTCCGTGGTGTCTTCGGTGGGCGAAAACGTTAAAAAATCGTCATAAAGATCTCCCTCGCTGTCAAACAAAGGGGTCATCTCCATCGCGTCCGAATGGGATGCCTCCGGAGCGGGTGCGGATGGATCATCGTGCACCGGTACCGGCACCTCTTCTCGGGATGGAACATCTTGGTCCAATGTAAAGAGCGGATCGGACTCGACGGACGAAGGGGGCGGTGTCACCGGCGATGCATCCCGGGCAGGAGGAACGGACGGTTCCGCACGATGTGACGTCTGCCGCGGGGCCGATTCGGGCTGATGCGCAGCATATCGGCGGGGTGCCGTGGCACGCTCTTGGGTCATGCGCATCATGTCGTCCACACTCACCTCCCGCGTCATGCCCTGCGCCGGAGCAGCAGAAGATGGAGCCGGCTCGGAAAAAAGATTGTGATCCACCGGAGCAGGCTTTTCTTTGTGCACAGTGCGTGGTGGGGGGGTGGGGGAGG
>CAZRUT010000235.1:0-2433 GCA_964603215.1 uncultured Nitratifractor sp. | reverse complement strand
AAAATCCCGCGTGCAGTACCGGAAAGAATATTTTTGGCCCGCTGTGTACTGTGGGCATGTGCACCACGGTGATGGATCAGTGAAACCGTCCCCCGGCGGGCGGTCCCTTCGGCATACACGAGATGCGAAGCCTGCACGCGGGCCCGATTGCCCAATACGATTTGCACATGCTGCATCCCGCGCCCTCCGCCCAGATCGAAACTGCCGAAATGGAGTGTGGCATCATCGGCGACATCCAGCGCATGCGATGCCAGCGTCGTACATCCCGCCGCATCGATCGTCTGGTCTTTGATCAGTGTCAGCGTCGCCCCCGGGGAAACCGAGAGATCATATCCGTAGAGCAAAAGGCTGCCGCGGGCCCCCGTATCGACAAAACGCTCCGTTACGGTCGCCGGAACACTGGACGACATCACCACGGCCACGCGGTATGCAATCAACGCTTCAGGCGTATGGAGGTGATGCTCAATGCGCAGCGCCGCAGCGCCGGTGCATGTGATGATGATCCGGCGCGAACTGATGGCGTGCCCCAGATGGTACAGCGGATCGGGATGTTCCGGATCATACTTTATGGTATCCCCGTAGCGGACATCGACCCCCGACGGGATTTCGGTAACAATGCCGTCAGTGATCACCAGTGCTTTGCCCGGCCGGGGCCCAACCAGCGGAAGATTCAGCCGGGTCCGCTCTGCACGCCAAACAGGCTCCAGATCGGCATAGCGGTAGGCTTCGCTCCGTTTGTCGGGAAACGGCCGGGCCGTGAAACGTGCCAAATGGGGTCGGTGGACGGCATCAACCTGGAATATTTCGGCCAGTGTTTCGGCCGATTGGGCGCGCAGATCATCGAATCTCATCCCGCCTCCTCGATGCCTTCATAGCCGTGTGCTTCGAGCTGGGCGACCAGCTCGGGGCCGGCGGTCTTGATGATACGGCCCGCTTTGAGGACATGGATATAATCCGGTGCAATGTAATCGAGAATGCGGCTGTAATGGGTAATCACCAAAAAAGTGCGCCGGCCGTCTTTCATAGCATTAATCCCCTCACTGACGGCACGCAGCGCATCGATATCCAATCCCGAATCGATCTCATCCAACACGATCACGTCCGGTGCAAGCATTTGCATCTGGAGAATCTCGTTGCGTTTTTTCTCACCACCCGAGAATCCTTCGTTGAGCGCGCGACTGATCATTTCGGGGGCCATACCGAGTGAGGCCGCCGTCTGTTTCATCGCGCGCAAAAATTCTGCAGCGTTGAGTTCGGGTTCTCCGGCGTGTTTGCGCTTGGCATTGACGGCGGTGCGGAGAAAATAGGCATTGCTGACTCCCGGAATTTCAACCGGGTGCTGAAAACTCAGGAAGATCCCCTCAAGTGCCCGTGCTTCGGGCGTCATGCCCAGAATGCTTTTGCCGCGCAGGCGCATGTCTCCTTCGGTAACGTGCACGTCATAATGACCGACGATGGTTTTTCCCAATGTCGATTTGCCCGCACCGTTTGGGCCCATAATGACATGGACTTTGCCTTCTTCAAGTGTCAGGTCAAGCCCCTGGAGTATGGTTTTGTCGCCAATAGCGGCATGGATATTTTTGATGTCGAGGATTGTGCTCATCCTACGCTCCCTTCGAGTGTTAGTTCTAATAATGCTTTGGCCTCTACGGCATATTCCATCGGCAGCTGTGCAAAGACATCTTTGCAGAATCCGTGCACGATCATGCTCACAGCATCCTCTTCGTCAATGCCCCGCTGACGGAGATAAAAGAGTTGTTCATCGCTGATTTTGGATGTGGTCGCCTCGTGTTCAATCTGCCCGTGGGCGTCCTTGGATTCGAGATACGGAAAGGTGTGGGCACCGCAGCGGTCGCCGATGAGGAGCGAATCGCATTCGCTGTGGTTGCGGGCCCCTTCGGCATGGGCACCGATTTTGACCAGACCACGGTAGGTGTTTTGGCCCCGCATGGCACTGATCCCTTTGGAAATGATCGTAGAAGTGGTGTTGCGCCCCAAATGGATCATTTTGGTACCGGTATCAGCCTGCTGGGCGAGTGTGGTAACCGCTACGGAATAGAATTCCCCCACGCTGTTGTCGCCTTTGAGAATGCAACTGGGATATTTCCATGTGATCGCCGATCCGGTCTCCACCTGTGTCCAGGAGATTTTGGCGTTGGTTTCACACAGGCCGCGCTTGGTCACGAAGTTGTAAATCCCTCCCCGTCCTTCTGCGTCACCGGGATACCAGTTTTGGATCGTAGCGTACTTGATCTCCGCATCGTCCATCGCAATGAGCTCCACCACGGCGGCGTGCAGCTGGTGCGCGTCCCGTGTGGGGGCGGAACATCCTTCGTTGTAGCTGACATAGCTCCCGGTGTCCGCCACAATCAGCGTACGCTCAAACTGTCCGGTATTGAGCGCATTGATCCGAAAATAGGTACTCAGTTCCAT
>CAZRUT010000234.1:0-2456 GCA_964603215.1 uncultured Nitratifractor sp. | reverse complement strand
CTCGGACTCCTTTTAGAGAATTTAGTGTAAAATACCATCTCTTGTCTAATACCTCCATGAAAGGGCGCTATGCTCTATTACTTTTACCACCTCTTTGATATCAATCTTTTCAGCTACATTTCTTTTCGGGCCGGTGTGGCATTTTTCATCTCGTTTGGACTGACACTGTCGCTGCTGCCGCGCTATATGGCCTGGGCCATCGGGCGCAAAGCCAACCAGCCCATCAACAAATACGTTCCGGCCCACGAAGGAAAACAGCACACCCCGACCATGGGCGGGGCGGTGTTTGTGGGGACAACCCTGCTCGCTTCCCTGCTGACGGCCAACCTCGAAAACGGGTATGTCTGGGGCGGCATCTTTGTTTTGGGAGCATTTGCCGGTGTCGGCCTGACAGATGATTTGGGCAAAGTGCTCACCGGCGACAATCTGCGGGGCCTCACCGCACGGGGCAAAATGGGCCTGCTGATCCTTTTTGCTATCTTGATCAGTCTCGACCTCATCTACGGCGCCGGGTTTCCGACGACGTTTTATCTCCCCTTTATCAAAATGCCCCTTTTTGATATGGGACCGATCGGCGCCACTGTTTTTTGGGTATTGGTTTTGATTGCCGCCAGCAATGCCGTCAACCTCACCGACGGGCTTGACGGGCTGGCCACGGTGCCGACCATTGTCGCACTGGGCACCTTGAGCACCATCACCTATCTGATGGGGCATGCCGTTTTTGCCCATTACCTCCTCCTGCCGCACATCGCCGGGGTGGGAGAAGCGATCATCGTTGCGGCGGCACTCATCGGCGCACTGTTTGCTTTTTTGTGGTACAACAGTTATCCGGCAGAACTGTTTATGGGGGATACCGGCTCCCTCTCGATCGGTGCATTTTTTGGCTACATGGGTATCCTGGCCAAAAGTGAAATTCTGCTCGTCCTCATCGGGATCATCTTTGTGATCGAAACCGTCTCGGTTATTCTCCAGGTGGGGAGTTACAAAATGCGCAAAAAACGGATTTTTCTCATGGCGCCCATTCATCACCATTTTGAAATGAAACGGTGGGCCGAAAACAAGATCATCGTGCGCTTTTGGACGATCGCGATCATCGCCAACCTGCTGGCACTGATCACCCTCAAAATCCGGTGATACCCCATGCGCATCAGTCTTTTTGGTTACGGCCTGACGACCCGCGCAATCGCCCGGCATCTCGGAGGAGCGCAGACATTTTACGACGATCGGACCGTAACGCCGCGCACCGATGCAGCGGGTAATACCATCCTCCCCTCAGACCACTTCGACCCTGAAGCCAGCGACCTGGAAATCCTCACCCCCAGCATCCCGCCCCGGCATCCCCTGCTCCAAAAAGCCCGCAACCCGATCAGCGAATACGATTTTTTTCTTGCGCCGGACACGCCACCCCGCAACAAACCGCTGACGATTTGGATCAGCGGAACCAACGGCAAAACCACCACCACACAAATGCTCACCCACCTGTTGGCCCATCGGGGGGCGCTCAGTGGCGGCAACATCGGCACGCCACTGGCAGCGCTGGATCCTGCAGCACCCATTTGGGTACTGGAGAGCAGCTCGTATGCCCTCCACCACACCCACAAAGCACATCCCGATATCTATGTGCTGCTCCCCGTCACTCCGGACCATCTCGACTGGCACGGCAGTGCCGCGGCCTACACTGCCGACAAACTCCGCCCCCTCCAAACAATGCGCGAAGGGGAGCTGGCCCTCGTTCCCAAAGGACTTGACCTGCCCGAAACTGACGCATGGGTCGTGGCATACGATTCGGTTGCGTTTCTTGCGGACTTTTTTGATATCGACCCGAAACGCATCAGCTTTCGCGCTGCCTTTTTGGAAGATGCTCTGTTGGCACTGGCCGTCACACGCACCCTGTTTGACACTGTCGATTACGACCGGATCAATCGCTTCACGCTCGACCACCATCGTCAGGAGGAGATCACCGACCGCCATGGCCGCCTCTGGGTCAACGATTCCAAGGCAACCAACGTTGATGCCACCCTTCAAGCCCTGTCTGCCTATGCCGACCGCCCGCTCCACCTCATCCTCGGCGGCGATGACAAAGGTGCGGATTTGACCGGACTCATGGACACCATTGCAACCCTGCCTGTTACCCTCTATGCAGTGGGTTCCAATACGGACACGCTCACCGCAATGGCCCGTGCACGTGCCATCACCGTCCACCCATGCACTACGCTTGCACGCGCTGTTGCCGCCATCGACCCCCAGCTCCAGCCGGGCGAAACTGCCCTCCTGTCGCCTGCTGCTTCCAGCCTCGACCAGTTTTCCTCCTACATCAAACGGGGTGAGCAATTCATGGAAGCGGTACGCCGGATTTAAGTACTGATTAATCTTGCCCGGGTATAATTTCGGTCTCTTAACAGTGGCTCGGTAGCTCAGTCGGTAGAGCAAAGGACTGAAAATCCTTGTGTCGGCGG
>CAZRUT010000233.1:0-2459 GCA_964603215.1 uncultured Nitratifractor sp. | reverse complement strand
CAATCAGTACCATGACCGCCCCTTTGGCCATGTCAAGCAGCAGAGTGGCTGCACCCAGTTTTTTGGCCAGCTGCGGGTCGCGGGATTTAAGGACGCGCAGGACATTGGTGGCGCCGATGTTGCCGCTCCCTTCTTCCTGAATATTGACACCGCCAAACTGTTTGGCCAACAGGTAGCCAAACGGAATACCGGCGATCACATAGGTAGCAAGATACAGATAGAGGTTTTGCATTGATATATCCTTGGCGGCCAGGGGAGCCGGGCATGGTCTTTTGCAAAGCATTGTACCAAGATAATGTTAATTCGGTATAATGGCACGACACTATGCCGCACAAAGGATGCTTATGCCGATCGACTACCGCGCTGAAATTGCGCGCCTCAAAGCCAAACTGGATGTAACCGTCGTCGCCCACTTTTACCAGCGGGACGAAGTATTTGAGATGGCAGATATCACTGGTGACAGTTTGGAACTGGCGCGCAAATGCCAAGCCGATACTCACGAATATATTGTGTTTTGCGGGGTGGGCTTTATGGGGCAGAGCGTCAAAGTAATCGCCCCGGAAAAACGGGTGCTCATGCCCAAGATCGCCTGCTGCGCCATGGCCCGAATGATCGATGCAAGCTATTATGATGAGAGTGTCGCCTATATGGAACGGTACGGCATCGCACGCAAAGACATTCTCCCCATCACCTACATCAACTCCGACGCAACCGTCAAAGCCAAAGTTGGCGCCATGGGCGGGATGGTGTGCACCAGCTCCAATGCCTATACCATCATCGAAAGGGGGCTTGAAAGCGGAAAAAAAATCCTCTTCGTACCCGACCGGTGCCTGGGGCAGAATTTTGCGATCCAAATGGGGCTCAAAAGTTGCATCATCGGCGAAGGAGCCTGCGATCCGCGCGAAGCCGATGTGATCTGTTACAACGGGTTTTGCTCTGTTCATCAGCTCTTTACCCCGGATGATGTCCATTTTTACCGTCGGAAATACCCGGATATCAAAATTGCCGTTCACCCCGAAAGCGACCCACGCGTGACCGCACTGGCTGATTTTGTCGGCTCGACTTCTCAGCTCATCCGCTATGTGGCCGCACTCGATCCGGAACAAAAAGTAGCCGTCGGAACCGAATACAATCTCGTCAACCGAATGCGCAAGCGCAATACCTATGTCCTTTCGGCCACCAAGCCGGAGTGTCCGACAATGAATGAAACAACCCTGGAGGATCTTTATCATACCCTTAAATCGATTGAAGACGGTGCACCGATCAACGAGATCAACGTGGATGCACAAACCCGCCATGATGCCAAGCTGGCACTTGACCGGATGCTGGCGATCAAATAGGGCATGACCTATGTGGAGATCCAAAACACCGTTGCGGCACCATCACAGGGAGCATGCATGCTGAAAGAAGCGTTCATTGAAGCGGCACTCGCAGAAGACATCGGACGGGGGGATCTGTTTGCCCGCATCGGCACATCCAAGCCGATCCGTGCCTATATTGTGGCCAAAAGCGATGGGGTATTTGCCGGACGGGAATACCTTGACGCGGCTGCACGGATGTACGATGTGAAGTTGACCTGGCATACCGAGGATGGGGCAGCGTTTGCCCGGGGGGCGAAACTGGTCATACTTTCGGGTGACGCACGGACGATTCTTTCGCTGGAACGGACGCTGTTGAATATCGTACTGCATGCCAGTTCCATCGCAACACTCACGGCACACTATGTACGGGCGCTGGAAGGGACGGGTGTTCGACTGCTCGATACCCGCAAAACCCGCCCACTTTTGCGGACGTTTGAGAAATATGCTGTTCGGTGCGGTGGCGGACTCAACCATCGGATGGGTCTGGATGATTGCCTTATGCTCAAAGACACCCACCTGCGCACGATCGATGATCTGAACCGTTTCATGGCAGAAGTACGGCAAAAAATCCCGTTTACTTCTTCGGTAGAGATTGAATGCGAAGATATGGAAATGGCGCAACGCGCCATGGCCGCCGGCGCCGACATCGTCATCTGCGACAATATGCCCGAAGCGACCATCCGGGCTGTGGTCGCCTACCGCAACACCCACCATCCCCATGTGCTGCTCGAAGCCAGCGGCAATGTGACGCTGGACACCATTGGACGCATCGCCCAAACCGGTGTCGATGCGATCAGTGCGGGCAGCATCATCCACCAGGCCAACTGGATCGACCTCTCCATGCGTGTGGAGGCGCCGTAATGACTCCTGCCTACACGGATTGGGCGCAAACATTTGAACGGCTGTTGGCGCAACACCGTGCCGTAACCATTCTCTCGCACGTGGCCCCCGATGCCGATGCCATCGGAACAGCCCTGGGCATGTCCCAATGGCTCCAGGAGCGCGGCATACGTACAGAGGTCGTCAACGCCAGTAACGATGTGCCGCACAATCTTGATTTTTTGGACGGGTTTGCGCGGATCAAGTCCAAAATGGATT
>CAZRUT010000232.1:0-2465 GCA_964603215.1 uncultured Nitratifractor sp. | reverse complement strand
GGGACATATGTTCTTTGTCTCTTCCATTCTGATCAGCAAGGATTTTATGTATGCGGTGACGAAGATGTTCGAGGGGAGTTTTGTGTTCGCGCAGCCCCATCCGATCATCGTGACACTGTCGGTGACATTTGTGTTTGCTGTGTTTATCATCCATGCCGGTTTGGCCATGCGAAAATTTCCATATAAATGGAAAGAGTATAAAATGCTCAAAACGCATGCATTTGCACTCCGTCATGAAGATACCAATCTCTGGATGATTCAGGCGTTCACGGGATTTATGATGTTTTTTCTGGGGTCGGTCCATCTCTATATTTTGATGAGCAATGCCGACAAAATCGGACCGTTTGCTTCTTCGGATCGGATGTGGAGCGCGGGAATGTGGCCGCTGTATCTGCTGCTGCTGCTCGCCGTCGAACTGCACGGATCCATCGGTCTCTATCGCCTCTGCATGAAATGGGGATGGTGCAACGGAAGCGATGCCCGTGCAGCACGCAGGCGACTCAAAAAGGTCAAGTGGGGCTTGACTGTATTTTTTCTTGTCCTGGGTCTGTTGACCTTGGCGGCCTACGTCAAAATCGGCATTGCACATCAGGGAGCCGTCGGTGAGCGTTATCACCCCGTGGCGTATTCCGTTCCGGTGATAACCGTACAGGAGGTGCGATCATGAATATTCATTATTGTGATGCATTGATTGTCGGCGGCGGATTGGCAGGCTTGCGTACGGCCGTTGCGACGCAGGAAAAAGGGCTCAGTACGATTGTCCTTTCACTGGTGCCGGTCAAGCGCTCTCACTCGGCAGCGGCCCAAGGCGGCATGCAGGCCAGCCTGGCCAACAGCGTCATGGGCAAAGGCGACAACGAAGACGTACATTTTTCCGATACGGTCAAGGGAAGTGACTGGGGTTGCGATCAGGAGGTGGCGCGGATGTTTGTCGCCACGGCCCCCAAAGCGATCCGTGAACTGGCCGGCTGGGGTGTTCCGTGGACCCGTGTCCGACGGGGCGAGCGGAGTGTGGTGATCAATGCCGAACGCACCACGATTACCGAAGCAGACGATGCCCATGGCTTGATTAACGCCCGGGATTTTGGTGGAACCAAAAAGTGGCGCACCTGTTATACGTCCGATGCGACCGGTCATACGATGCTGTTTGGTGTGGCCAACGAGGCCCTCAAACGTGATGTCGATATTCGGGAGCGCAAAGAGCTCCTCTCGCTGATTCATAAAGACGGCCGATGCTACGGTGCCGTGGTGCGTGATTTGGTTGATGGAGAGCTTGAGGCATACATTGCCAAAGCAACGGCCATCGCAACCGGCGGTTGGGGGCGGGTGTATCGCACCACGACCAATGCCGTGATTTGCGAAGGGACCGGCCAGGCTGCTGTATTGGAAACCGGCATCGGAACATTGGGCAACCCCGAAGCGGTGCAGTTTCACCCGACACCCATCGTGCCGTCGGGCATACTGCTGACCGAAGGGTGCCGCGGAGACGGCGGAGTATTGCGGGATGTGGACGGATACCGTTTTATGCCCGATTACGAGCCGGAGAAGAAAGACCTCGCATCCCGTGACGTTGTCAGCCGTCGTATGATGGAGCATATCCGAAAAGGCAAAGGGGTTCCGTCGATTTTCGGCGACCATCTTTGGTTGGATATCTCAATTCTGGGACGCGAACACATTGAAAAAAACCTGCGTGACGTTCAGGAAATTGCGATGACGTTCAACGGAATTGATCCGGCCGACGCAGGCGCAAAGGGATGGCTGCCCGTTCGCCCGGCCCAACACTACAGTATGGGAGGCATTCGCACCAAGCCGACCGGAGAGTCACCCGATTTGGCCGGGCTTTTTTCCTGTGGTGAAGCGGCATGCTGGGACCTGCACGGCTTCAACCGCCTTGGCGGCAATTCGGTGGCCGAGACGGTCGTTTCCGGGATGATTGTCGGCAACTACATGGCCGATCATTGTTTGCAGCACGACATCGACATCGACACTGCCACCATCGAGGCGTTTATCGAAAAGGAGGAACAGCAGATTCGTGCCATCATGAGCCGGCCGCTCAATAACGACAGTATTTTTGACATCAAGCGCCGAATGCAGGAGATTATGGATGAACAGGTGGGGATTTTCCGGAATGGCACGGCACTCCAGGCGGCCGTAGATGAGTTGCAGGAGCTGTTGCGCCGAAGCCGCACCGTCGGCATTCGCTATGTAACCCACGCTTCCAACCCGGAGCTGGTAGAGGCCTACCGTCTCCCTAAAATGCTCAAAATTGCTCTTTCCATTGCGTACGGTGCCCTGTTGCGCACCGAATCGCGTGGTGCACACTACCGGGAAGATTATCTCAAACGGGACGATGCCAACTGGCTGAAGCGTACGCTGGTGCGGTGGAGCGATCCCGATGCAACACTTCCGGAAGTTTTTTATGAAGACCTGGATATTATGAAAATGGAAATTCCCCCAGCATTCCG
>CAZRUT010000231.1:0-2479 GCA_964603215.1 uncultured Nitratifractor sp. | reverse complement strand
TTTTATCCTCTATTTTATCGATTATTTCATCGGCTACTTTTTGATGTGAAGATAAACCCTCTTAAACGCATCCCTTGTATCTTGTAAACCAAAGCTCTTTTGCTTCAATCGCAGCTTCATTGATTGATTGTCATACATTACTACTCAATACAAAAATCCAAAGAGCCAAAAGGGGCGCGCAATTTGATTCATAATAGACGTAATATGTCTCATCGCTGTTCTATACTTGCACTATCTATTTATCAGGAGCAAACATGAACCTCATATCCAAAGCCAGAAACACCTTCGACAACGAAATCGAAAAGATAGCCAGAACCAATATCATTGAAAAGCTCTATAAGCGGGATATAGACTACACCAATCTATCCGATGAAGAGTTCGACACATTGGTTGAGACGGAAAAAGAAATCCTCGAAAGCGACACCAAAAAGGTAGGGTTGGGAATAGCCATAGGCTTGGGTATCAGTATGCTCACGGGATTTTAGATGCAGCGATCACTGCGAGTGCTTATTGTGTTGCTGATCGTATCTGCAGCAGTATATTTTTACCTCTCAGGCACGCGCCGTCACAAAAGGGACAAAGAGCAATACTACCAAACCCAACTCTGCAACGATCTTGGCGGAGTGATGGAGCAGCGTCTTCTGGATAGAACCCGCGTGGACTGCCTGACCGATACGTATGCTATAGAGGTGGACTTCGCCAGGAAGTGGGCTGAGAGTGCTGGGCAGTCATTATATTATGCGCTGATGACGGGGAAGAAGCCGGCAGTGGGGCTCATTATCAGAGACAGCGCCAAGGACGAACGCCGGATGAAACGGCTGGAAAAACTGGGAGAGAGATACCATATCAAAATATTTAAAATCAAAAGAGGAGCATAGCCATGGAAGATATATTTGAATTGTCACCCTACGACTACAAAAACGAAAAGAGCCATTGTGACATCATACTCAATGACGCAGAAAATGTATTTGAAAGCATAGACAGGATATTCGATACCGCTCTCGATGAGAACAAAACAAAAATGCAGGTAGCGGGTAGCATATTTGGCTTTGGCAAAAATTTGCTAAAATTTGGATACCACACCACCGCCTGTGCCGCTAAAAATACACCAAAGGCAGTCGTGTCAGTCGCCAAATACAAAAGAGAACTCACCGACACCATCACTGAAGAGATCAGTAAAATACAAAAAGAGATAAAAGAAGACGCCCTGGACCAAAAAATCCAAGCGCTCGCAATGAAGACGAAGAAACACAGGTGAGATCAATATACACCACTATGCTCCATCAGAAACGCTCACATGGCAACACGATCTGGTGCCACATGGCCGAACCGACACCCGTATTGCACATCATGCGATTCACATTGAGACGGAATTCGTGTTCCGCCGGCAGGTCATCGTGCATTAATCAGCGAGTATCGTGTCCACGGCGGTGGCACAGAGGGTGAGGCCAAAGGCTCCGGTGACGCCGACGAAGGAGCCACCTGCGTCGCCCCGGACGGTTTCGGGAGAGAAAATAACGGTGAAGTTGCGGTCGAAGCGGGCTTTTTTGAGTTCGTTGCGGATTTTGCGCGCCAGCGGGTCGCCCTGGCTTTTCCAGATCGAGACGGTCTGGATTTGTGTGGGGTCGATGCGGCGGGCCGAACCGAGTGCCATGATGAGTTTGCGGTAATGGCGTTTGGCGATCTCGATTTTGACGCGGGTAGTGTCGGCTGCATCGAGGATCAGGTCATACGGATCAAAATCGAATGCTGCAACCCAGGCCATATCCATACGTTGCTGGATCGTGGTGATGCCGGGGTAGCGGGCGGCGAGGTGTTCGGTCTTGAGCATGCCGAGGGCTTCGGAGCCGATTTGGCGGTTTTGGTTGGACCGTTCATAACGATCGTAGTCGATCACGGTGATGCGATGGATGCCGGTGCGGTAGAGGCAGTCGAGGGCATAGCTCCCGACGCCGCCGGCTCCCAGCAGCAGGATGCGGGCATCTTGAAGCCGGGCGAAATCTTCCGGACCGAACAATTGGCGGCAGCGGGCAAACCTCATGACCGGCCCCATAGTGCGGTCTCCGTCGGCACCGCAGGGCCTGGGCGGGTCACAGCCATCCTTTGAGCGGGTCGATTTGCCGGTGGGCAGTCATATCCAGCTGCACGGGGGTCAGGGAGGCATGCCCGGATTCGATGGCATCAAAGTCCGTCATGCCCCCTGGCGTGTCGATCCAGTCCAGACGCGGCAGGCCGATCCAGTAGTATTCAATGCCACGGGGATTGCGGTGGACATGGGCATCATTGCCATAGGCACGACGGCCGGCGCGGGTGACGCGGAGGCCGCGGTGGGCGTGTGGCGGGAGCAGGGGGATATTGAGGTTGAGAAACTGGCGCGGAGGGAGCGGAAAACCCTCGACGAAGATTTTGGTGACCAGCGCGGCGGTCGTCTCCTGAGCCAAAGTATAATCGATGTCACCACACCCCGGATTGCACACTT
>CAZRUT010000230.1:0-2482 GCA_964603215.1 uncultured Nitratifractor sp. | reverse complement strand
GAAGTAGCGCCGATTCATGAAAGCACTCTGCGCATCGAAATCATACATACCGGTCTTGAAAATTCCACAGACTTGGAAGTGCTGCGTCACCCGTACGTCGTTGACCGCAGAGCCCGAAAAGCGTATGGTGTCGCCCACATTGACATACAGACGTTTCGCCAGTCCTTCGCCCATATAGAGGCAGGAACCGTTGGTAGCGTACACGCCTGCACGCCATGCTTTTTTTAGCGAAGAGAGTTGTGCTTCCTTTGAAAAATCCACCCCGCAGAGCATCATAGCAGCGGAATGCTTCCGGGACGATGCGATGCCATAAGTCTCGATGCGGGCACCATAGGTGCGCACCCCTTTTGTTGTTTTCAGAATGCGGTAGATCGTGGCGGTATCGTTGATCAAATGGTCATTGCCTCCCTCCTGTCGGTACGCTTTTTGGTAGATGCGCAGTGCACCGGTATAGACGTGGAGTGCATTGTGAAGCATGCTGCCGTGCGCACCATCCATAAATGCAACATAAACGATAAAAAAATATCCGGCAACAAACGTCAACACAAAGGTCGTGATCGAGCGTCCTTTATAGAAGCGTATGTTTTTCAATGCAAGTTTCAACACAGCATGCCTTTGTAGGAGGCGCGTTTTCAAGGACCACTTCCGCTCCATATTATTAATGACCAACCGGTCATTGATGCAATCATAGCATTATGGATTAACGAATGTCAAGGGATTGTGCGGATTTTGATGCGGCTTGCGGGCTTTTCGGAGCAGACCGGATTTTTTGAGCGAAAACCAGTTTTTTTGTTTTACCAGGAGGCTTTCTTCGGGGTAGATGGTGGTGTCAGTCCCCGGAATTTCGATCCGCTTGATGCCGTTTTTGTTGAGGATGATTCGGGCACGCAGCCGTTCGGTTTCCGTCGGAGTTTTGTTTTCGATGAGGATGTTGACGTGGTAGATCCGGTTGCCGAACAGTTTGCGCTCATTGAAGCGAAAGAGAGGCACCTTGGCCGCATCCATTTTTTTGACATACTGCGATATGTCAAACTGCATGATGTTGTCGATCCCTTTGACGGTATGGTGGTATTTGCGTTGGATATTTTTCTTGTGGAGTGTGACACGTTTTTCAAACCGGATGATGTCCTCTTCGAGATAAGCGATGAGCCGTCGGGGCACTTCGAGCAGGCGTGTTTTTTGGATGCTTTCATCCAGGTTTCCGGGCGCAACGAACCGCATTCGTTCTTTGATCCGCGCAAAGATCAGCGCGTGGTCCGTACTGTAAATCTTCTCTTTGTAATCGTAGGTTTTGATGGCCATCCGTTTGTCGAAGTAGCCCCGATATGCTTCTTTGATCCGGTCTTTGAACATGTAGCTGATCACCAAAGCAGCAAAAAACGAGGTGGTGAGGTTACCGTACTCTTTTTGGGTGGCAAAGACAATCAATGTCGTAAAGACCATCGAGATCCCCGCCGCAATCGCATAGTAAATTTCTTTGATGCCCCCGCCGTCCCGTTTTTTCTTTTGATAAAGGTGCACAATGCTGTCGAAGTGCTTCTGGAGGATCGTGTGACGGTAAATCACCTTTTCATTTTGGTGTGCGTCATTGGAGATCACCGGGAAACCGTTGGCTTTGGAGGCGGCGATGATGGTGTTGATGATGCCGATGATGGTTTTGATGGTGTCGCGATATTGATCTTCGTAGGTCCCCAGCCGCACGTTGATTTCCAACAGGGAGTTTTGGGCTGAATAACTCAGATACTCCATGGCCGAAGCGATGCTGTCTGCGATTGCTTCGCTTTGGTGTTCGGACGCATGCCGGAGCATCGCCGCCATCAAAGCATGCAGCTTTTCGACTCTGGCCAGAAAGGTATGCAGGCGTCTGCATCGGATTGTTTGGTGGGCAAATGCTTTGCCGTATGCATCGAGATAGGTACCGTACGAGCTCACGATGAGCTTCAGTTCTTTGTCAAAGCTATGGCGCGCGTCCGGATGACTGATCGGTTGCTTGAGCGATGCAATCAGATGTTCAAGCCGCCGCTCAAGCGCCCCCAGCTTTCGCGCAGGCAGGATAATACGAATATAGCTGATGTAGTCATTATAGAAAAGATTGACCGGGTATGTTTCCGGATTGATGTTGAGGATTTTGGGTATAAAAAAATAGAGATTTGTACGGTAGTCCCCCCTGGCAGTACGGCCGTCGGCATGATACGGTATGCGCAATGCAAAATGATTGGGACCGGCGATGGAGATAAAATTGTGCTGATTCATTCAGAAGAGTATAACATATTGTTACCATTGGTAAGTTTGTCGTGTGTTGATGCTATAATGGTATCGCGAAGATTTTTGAGCGGTATCGATATCATCTTGCATCTATATCAAAGGAAAATCATGAAAAGGATATTCATAATGCTGGCGTTCACAACGTTGATATTTTCCCATGAACAAAAAATTGTTTTTGGTGCCGGATGTTTTTGGGGTGTTGAGAAATTTTTTGACA
>CAZRUT010000229.1:0-2495 GCA_964603215.1 uncultured Nitratifractor sp. | reverse complement strand
GATGTAGCGGCTGACCCGTTTGATTTGGCGTGCCGTTCCGGTCACGGTAATCATGCCCGCTTCTGCATCAACAATGGGATCAAG
Organism: uncultured Nitratifractor sp.; assembly: GCA_964603215.1. Classification (GTDB taxonomy): domain Bacteria; phylum Campylobacterota; class Campylobacteria; order Campylobacterales; family Sulfurovaceae; genus S017-3. The sequence continues at coordinate 2,411 of CAZRUT010000229.1, read as the reverse complement.
AGGATTGTATTCCCACTTTTGTCCGTCCGGACCGACCCATGCATCGCCTACTTTGGTATAATGGGTTCCGCCGTCATTGGCAGAGGATAAAATTTTGTGCACTTCTTCCTTGATGGTTGTCCAAAACTTGAATGCATCATCACTGGTAATGGAGATGCCGGTTTTGGACCCGCTGCCGCTGCCGCCGCCTGAGTTGGTTGCATTGGCAATGGTAACATGCGCATCACTTTTCCCGGTTCGCTTGCCGGATATATAGTGCACTTTGAATGTCCGTGTCACCAGATACGAGATGGAAAGGGTATTGCCGTGCAATTCGTAACTCAGATCATTTTCTGACAATATGGTATCGAGAAAATGGCGCAAGGATGTATTTTTGAGCTTCACATAATAAAGGCTCTGTTCGAGACGATGTTTGGCGCCGGAATCTTTGACCAGGACTGTCAACCCGCAAGTTTCAGCCAAGTTTTTGACTGCATCACTGATTTTCAGTGAATCATCCATCGTCACGCTAAACAGCTTGTCATTGCACTCCTGGGCATGCACCACAGTTGGCCCGATGGCGAACATGGCCCAAAGCATCCACCATCCCATGATTCCATGTATTGCTTTATGCATTGTTACTCCTTGCCAATTTTTAAAATATTTTTTGCTTTTCGAAAGTAAAGAGTTATTGTACGGTTTTCTCTCTTAAGGACAACGTGGTCATCCTGAACAGAATCCAGCTGAAAGTCCCCCACCGCATCCCCCTCTTTTTTCCATGCGCCATCTACAAAGGCTGTCTTGTTGACAATAGCGCTCAAAACAAAATTTGTCTTGATTTCTTTGTCGGCCATGTTGGCAATAACCGAACGGTTTTCATCTTGCCTGATGACAATAAACGGAGACACCGGCGGGGACGTATCGGTCACCTTGCTGGTACGTTTTGCCCGTATGTCTCGCACCATCTTCTCGATATTCGCAATCGACAGTTCTGCCCAAAGCGGCCAGGCGCCCACCAAGAGTCCCAGAAGTATTTTCATATAGCGCATCAGTGGTTTACCCCCCAAACAGATATGCGGATGTCGGCATGCACAAACGTGCTGTTCTCTTCGGTGGAAACAGTACTTTTGTAAATATCGGTCACCAGTGTGTTTTGTTCCAAGTCGTTCATGAATTTAACAATACCCGCAAACGATCCTCGACACTGCAACCCCACTTCCAGCACATGTCCGAAACTGCCGTTGCTGTCAACATACTGATTGGTCATGGAGATCAGTTCTACATTGTTTCCGTGCGCCCTTGCAGTGATCGAGTCCAAAAAAAGCGACCAGCTCTTTTGGTTGAAGAGCATATCCGAAAGTTTGTTGAGATTTTTGTCCAGCACCGTGATTTTTTTACGATACTTCGCCGCCCGTTTTTTGCTCAATGCAATTTTTTTGTCATAGGCTTTGACATGGTAGTTTCGATCTCCATTGACCGTAATGTCATGCAGATATTTTTTGTCTTCGGCCAGCTTTTTCTGAACGTGCTTTTTGTCGGCAATACTCTTGTTGTGGCGTGCTTCGGCCGGTGGATTCATGATGGTCCATGCTATGTACGCAACCAAAAGGGCCGGCAACAAAATGAGCACCATACGCTCTGTGTTGCTTTTTCCTTCAAAATAGGCATCCATTTTTTCAAGAAAATCCGCTAACTCTTTCATCGTAAATTCACCTTTAGAACACCTTGGTAGAAGGTGCTGTTTTCATCCTTTTGAATCGTTTGGATATCGATCAGCTCAATGTCGTTGTAGTATTTGTCGGATATGGTTTTGATCAATTGGGTTATTTTTTTGTCGCTGGGGGATATCAGAGAGATGCTGTAACGGTCCATATTGGTATAAATGGCATTGGTTTTGACCCCTTCTTTGGTCAAATCTTTACTTAAAGCAATGATTTGATCCGATTTCAATCGATAGTTCACTTTCTTATCATAAACAGAGCGCAGCGTTTTCTCTTTGGCAACAAAACGTTTTGAGAGCTCTTTGACCACAGAGGCCGCCTGTTCATATTCATCTTTTTTCTGGCGCAGGATTCGTTTGTATTTTGCCACCTCTTTTGCCAAAACTTCATCATCTTTTTTGAGCTTGTATGTCTGAATATCATTCATACTGGCGCTCACGTAATGGTAAACGGGCAGCGCCAGGGCCGCCAGAAGCGCCAAAGACGTCATGGCCGTGATTTGACCGGCCGGGCGCTTAAAAAAGGCCGGAGGTTTCGGAAAAAGGGTAAAGTTGATTTCGTCTTCAGGGTGATCCAAATATTCAAAAGCCGAGACGGCCATCATATACTGCAGCTGATCGGTATGCCACTCTTCGGTGCGAATATCGAAGTCGAACTCCAGCGGCATCGAGTGGAAGCCAAGATAGTTCTGAACATATTCATCAAAACCGG
>CAZRUT010000228.1:0-2504 GCA_964603215.1 uncultured Nitratifractor sp. | reverse complement strand
TATGCAATGTAACGGTCTTCCACGATGACCAACACGGAACCGCTGTCATCACCACGGCCGGCCTGATCAATGTACTGGAAATGAGCGGTAAACAAGCCGAAGATCTCAAAGTGGTCGTCATCGGTGCTGGCGCTTCGGCGATTGCCTGCTCCAATATGTATAAACGTCTGGGAGTCAAAAACATCACCATGCTCGACTCCAAAGGGGTGATACACAGCGGCCGGGACGATCTGAACCCCTACAAACAAGCCTTTGCGTTTGACACTGAGGACCGCACGCTTGAGGATGCCATGAAGGATGCCGATATGGTGCTGGGTCTTTCCGGCCCGGAATTGATCGATCCGGAATGGGTCAAGACGATGAGCGATACCAATCCCATCATTTTTGCCTGCGCCAATCCGACGCCGGAGATTATGCCGCCCTTGGCCAAAGCAGCCCGCCCGGATCTCATTATCGGAACCGGACGGAGCGACTTTGCCAATCAGGTCAACAACGTCCTTGGCTTCCCGCAAATTTTCCGTGGCGCCCTCGACGTACGGGCAAGCAAAATTACAGAGAACATGAAAATGGCTGCAGCCAAAGCGCTGGCATCGCTGGCCAAAGAGCCCGTGCCCGATCATGTCCAAAAAGCCCATGGGCGGGACGACATGACGTTTGGACATGAATACATTATCCCCTCGCCGTTTGACCGCCGGGTGCTGGTGTATGTTGCCAGTGCCGTGGCGCAGGCTGCCGTCGAAGACGGTGTGGCCCGGATCGATCACTTTGACCTGGAAGACTATAAAGCAGCATTGCAGCGTCTCGCCGACCATCTGGACGGCAAATAAGCGGTACCGGTACCGACACATCATACGAAGAGGAAACCATGAGCACCAAAATGCCTAAGGGAATGGAGACACTGGGGCTGAGCGACATCGGCGCGGTATATTACAATTTGGATTATGATGCGCTTCAGGCGCATGAGATCAATCGCGGAGAGTGCAAAATCTCCACCAGTGGCTCGGCCATGTGCGACACGGGGATTTTTACGGGCCGCAGCCCCAAGGACAAATATTTTGTCGATCAGCCTCCGTCCAGTGACCACATTGCATGGGGCGATGTGAATCACCCGATCCGCCCCGAAATATATGCCCAGCTACTGGCGCTCAGCCGCCGACAGCTTTCGGGCAAGGATATTTATATCACCGATGTGTTTGCCGGTGCCAGTCCGGCCAGCCGGCGCAAAGTGCGCTTCGTTACCGAAGTGGCATGGCAGGCCCATTTCGTCAAAAACATGTTCATCCGCCCCACCGAAGAGGAATTGGAAGATTTTGAACCGGATTTTACGGTGTACAATGCCTGCCGTGCCGTTGATGAAGACTACAAAGAGCACGGCCTCAATTCGGATGTATTTGTGGTGTTTAACGTCGAAGAGAATATCGCCGTCATCGGCGGTACCTGGTACGGTGGCGAGATGAAAAAAGGGATTTTCTCCATGATGAACTACTGGCTGCCGCTGGAAGGGAAGCTCCCGATGCACTGTTCGGCCAATGTGGGCGCTGCAGGCGATGTCTGCCTCTTTTTTGGCCTCTCCGGTACCGGAAAAACAACCCTGTCGACCGACCCGAATCGTGCCCTGATCGGTGACGACGAACACGGATGGGACGAACACGGTGTGTTCAATTTCGAGGGGGGATGCTATGCAAAAGTGATCAATTTGGACCCCAAAAGCGAGCCGGAAATTTACGGTGCGATTCGCAAGGATGCGCTCCTGGAAAACGTGGTCACCGACCCCAACGGTGTGGTGGATTACAGCGATGCGTCCAAGACGGAGAATACCCGTGTTTCCTATCCGATCGAGCACATTGTCAACCATCAGCCCGGTTTGATGGCCGGTCACCCAAGTAATATTATTTTTCTCACGGCCGATGCATTTGGGGTTTTGCCGCCGGTGAGCAAACTGACCCGGGAGCAGGCGATGTACTATTTCCTCAGTGGCTACACCGCCAAAGTTGCCGGAACCGAGCGGGGTATCACTGAGCCGGTAGCCACTTTTTCCGCCTGTTTCGGTGAAGCGTTTTTGCCGCTGCATCCGACGGAATATGCCAAACTGCTTGGTGAGAAAATCGATGAACATGATGTGCACGTCTATCTCGTCAATACCGGGTGGACCGGCGGTGCCTATGGTGTCGGGAAACGGATGAGCATCAAAGACACCCGTGCCTGCATCAACGGCATCCTCAATGGATCGATCAACACGGCGGAGTTTGAAACCCTGCCGGTCTTCAACCTATCCATCCCCAAACATCTCGACGGGGTGGCCGACGATGCGGTGCTCAACCCGCGCAACACATGGGAAGACAAAGAAGCCTACGATGCGACGCTGGATCGGCTGGCTGCAATGTTTGTTCAAAACTTCGACCGCTACAACGACCGGGGGAGTGAATTTGACTTCTCCATAGCCGGCCCGAAGCGCTGATCCGAATACCGCCGCCATGTTCGGTGGCGTCACACCATACCAAGGG
>CAZRUT010000227.1:0-2525 GCA_964603215.1 uncultured Nitratifractor sp. | reverse complement strand
GGAGTTGGAAAAGCGACAGACATCCCGCCCCAAAATCATCCACAATACATTCGATGCCATGGCGACTCAGCGCCTGCATGGTTTCCTGGACGCGGTCAAGGTTCTCAGCCAAGGTGAATTCGGCCAATTCCAGACGAATCTCGCTGCCCGAAACACGATGCCGGGTCATCACGGCCAAAAGATCATCGACAAAACCTTCTCGGGTCAATGACTGAATATCAATATTGATGGAAATGTAGTCACACGCAAGTGTGCCCATCTGTTTCCATTGGGCAATCTGTTCCAAAACACCGTGCAGTATCCAGGTATCCACCTGCATCACTTGACCCGAACGGATGGCCACCGGCAAAAATGCGTTGGGCTCCAAAAGCCCTTTTTTCGGGTGTTGCCACCGCACAAGTGCCTCGGCTGCAACCATAGAACCCTGTTCGCCCCGGATAATGGGCTGGTAAAAGATTTTGAGTTGTTCTTTGCGAATGGCATCGCCCAGCCGATGATGGACCTCATACGCTTCGCATGCCCCTTCTTCCAATTCCCGGCGATAAATCACCACATCCGTCGCCTGGGTTTGTTTGGCGCGGAGCATGGCAATGTCGGCTTGGGCCACTACTTTGTCCATGTCCGTTTCTTTTGGCGTTATGTACACGGCGCCGGTGCTGCATCGCAGTGGAAACGATTGTGTATGGATACGAAACGGCGCGTCAAAACAGCGGAGAATGGCTTGGGACCATGCATCCATTTGTGCATCAATCTCCGCTTTATTGCGTCCCGCATGGGGGATTACCATACAAAATTCATCCCCGCCCAGGCGCGTCAGGTTGGCGTTCTTCGGTACAATATTCTCGAGACGTTTTGCCACTTCTACGATAATACTGTCGCCCGTTTCATGGCCAAATCGGTCGTTGATCTGTTTGAATTTGTTCACATCAATATAAAAGAAAAGCGAAGTATGGCTGGTGTGTTTTGCATCTGCAAACATGGCAGTCATGTATTGCTGGAATCCACGCCGGTTGGCCAGTCCCGTCATCGAATCATGCACCGCCATGTGGGCCAGCTCCTGTTGCCCTAGATGTTCGGCTGTCTTGTCCTTGATCAATCCAATTCCCCCGACCGAGCCGCCGAGATCATCTGCAATGGACAGACATCGCACCTCAAGCCAGCGCTCTTTGCCCGCGGACGTGCGGTAGCGCCCCACATACCCTTCTGCTTGGTTCGCACGGGCCTTTTGGACGATGGCAATCCACTGCATATCCGGAAATGATTCCAGAGTGTACTGTGTCAGATCCCGTGCCGCAACCCCAAACAAATCCTCAAACGCCTGATTGGAATCGAGCAGTTTTGTGTTGCGATCATACAAAAATAATGCCTCATCCGTTTGCGCAAAAAAGCGGTGGATAATTTCCTGTTTTTCGTGCAGCGCTCTCCGAACTTTTTCTGCCTCCTGCTGTGCAGCTTCAGCCGCAACATTCAATTCATACGAATGGAGCAGGATGCTGATTTGTACAAAAAGATAGATCGAAACCATAAAGGCCAAAATATAGGTATCCTGCCGCATCAACAAAAGCATCTCAATCGTCAGGGGAAGCAAGATAATCAACACATATCCGATGGCCGTCCGGTGATCACTGCTGAGTGCTTTGATGGCTCCGCTGCTGATGCCGATCAGAACAATAAATGTAAACAGCTGATAATAGGGGTCGAGCTTCGGAATCGCAAACAGCGCCAGAATCGAAAACAAGAATGCAGTCAGCCATACCTGAACAACAAATTTTTCATGCCACATCAGGGTCGAATTGCGCTCCGGGTGGCTGTGGTAGTCGTAGGCATTGTAAAAGCGCCAGAGCGAGAGTGCCATAATGATGCCATACCAGGCGATAATGATGTTGCCGATCAGCGGTGTCAGGATGTACAACAGGATTGTCTCCAGCAGCATCGTCGTGATGAGGGTGCTACGCTCCAGAGAAAAGAGCGCATCAAGCGTGGCTGCTTCGACATGCTTGTGGCGGCTCAGCTTGAACAGATTGGCAAGGGATATCATGATTTAAGTTATGATCCTCCGTACATCAGATTGGGCAGCCACAAAGAGATCTGGGGGATGTATGTTACCAGCAGCAAGCCGACCAAAATTGCCATACTCCACGGCAGTGAATAAACAATCACATCCTTCAGACTCACACCGGTGATGCCGCTGGTCACAAAAAGGTTGAGTCCCACGGGCGGCGTGATCATTCCCAGTTCCATGTTGATCGTCATGATGATGCCGAAATGAATCGGATCGATCCCCAGCGAAATGGCCACCGGCAGCAAAAGCGGCACCATGATCATGATGATGGCGCTGGGCTCCATAAAATCCCCGGCAAAAAAGAGCAGCACGTTCACCAGCAACAAAAACATCAGGGGGCCCACATGAGCGGCCACCAAAGCGTTGGTGATCATTTGCGGTACATTCTCCAGCGTCAAAAAGTGGGCGAAGAGCATCGCATTGGCAATGATAAACATAATCATCGCCGAGGTTTTTGCCGATT
>CAZRUT010000226.1:0-2539 GCA_964603215.1 uncultured Nitratifractor sp. | reverse complement strand
GGGTCATCATGGATCTTAACGGCAATGTTCATGAAGTAATCGAAGAGAAAGACTGTACACCGGCCCAAAAAGAGGTCACCACCACCAATGCCGGCGTCTATTGTGTCCGCTCCGAACTGCTGGCACGGTACATTCCGATGATCGACAATCACAATGCCCAATCCGAATATTACCTGACCGATATCATCAAGCTGGCCGTTGCGGACCACAAGACCGTCCATCCGGTCATCGTATCCGAAACCCTGTTTCGGGGTGTCAACTCCAAACACGACCTGGCAATAGCCGAAGGGTTCATGCAGGAGCGGATCCGGCGACGCTGGATGGACGCCGGCGTCACCATGCGCCTGCCTGATACGATTTTTATCGATTGCCGGGCAACATTTGACGGGGAGTGCATCCTCGAAAACGGTGTCAGTATTCAGGGGTCGAGCCGCCTTGTGCGTGCCCACATCAAGGCCGGATCGGTCGTCGAGGATGCGGTCATCGAAGATTCCGACGTCGGCCCCATGGGGCGCATCCGCCCGGGGACCACCCTTTCGGGCACCCACGTCGGCAATTTTGTCGAAATCAAAAACGCCACCCTGACCGGCGTCAAAGCCGGCCACCTGAGCTACCTCGGTGATGCCACGATCGCCGAAGGGGCCAACATCGGTGCGGGTGTCATCACCTGCAATTACGACGGCAAAGCCAAATACCGCACCGTCATCGGCAAAAATGTCTTTGTCGGGAGCGACAGCCAGCTGATTGCTCCCGTGACGCTGGCGGACCATACCCTGATCGCTGCCGGTACCACCGTCACCAAGGATATTCCGTCCGGTGCGCTGGCGATCAGCCGCACGCCCCTGAAGATCGTGGCGGGATTTTTCGAACGTTTTTTCGGGAAGGGGACATGATGCAGATTGATCTGAGCGGTCAAAAGATTTTGCTCGGCGTCACCGGATCGATTGCCGCCTACAAAGCGCCTGAAATCGTCCGTTTGCTGACCAAATCGGGCGCACAGGTTCGGGTGATAATGAGCGCAGCGGCACAACGCTTCGTCACGCCGCTGACATTCGAAGCTTTGACCCATGCACCGGTGCTGACGGAAGCGACAGAGCGTTGGCACAGCGATTTGAACCACATCGATATCGGAAAATGGGCCGATCTGTTTCTCATTGCCCCTGCGACAGCCAACACCCTCAACAAACTTGCCAAAGGGATCGCCGACACCCTGCTCCTGCAAACCGCGCTGGCGTTTCGGGGGCCGCTCATTGTCGCGCCGGCCGCCAATACCCAGATGATCGCCAACCATTACACGGAAGGGTCGCTGAAAATGCTTGCCGTCAACGACACCACAATCATCCGCCCCCAATCCAAGCTCCTCGCGTGTGGTGACGAAGGCTACGGTGCTCTGGCCGATCCGCAGGAGATTTACTGGCAGACGGCACGGGTTCTGCTTGCCGAACCGTTCTGGCAGGCACGCAAAGTGGTCGTCACCGGCGGCGGAACCCGTGAAGCGATCGACAGCGTGCGCTACCTTTCCAATCACTCCAGCGGCAAAATGGGCAAAGCCCTCGCCACGGCACTGTATCTGCGGGGTGCCGATGTGTGCTATATTTCCACGATGCCCCATGACGATCTCCCCGGCGAAATTTATACCATTGATGTCGACGATGCGGCTGAAATGCTTGAATACACCGTCGATGCGATGCGCGTCGCCAAAAAGGGTGTCCCGTCCAAAACCAGCCTCAACAGCACGGAGCCGGTTCACTGGATCCAGAAAACCCCCTATTTATTCATGGCGGCGGCCGTAGCCGATTATGCTCCCCGTTATCCGCAGACAGGAAAGCTCAAAAAAGCCCACATGGGGGATACATGGTCTCTGGAGCTGACCCAGACCGCCGACATCCTCAAAACCCTTGACAAAACCGACATCATTACCATTGGCTTCAAGGCGGAAATGGATGCCGAAACTGGCCAAGACCATGCCTACGGGCTGATCAAAAACAAAGGGGTCGATGGGGTATGCTATAACCTGCTGGACACCGAAAACGGTTTTGGAAGCGATGAAAACCGGGTGATCTTCCTGACCGCCGACCGCCAGACCGATCTGGGACACCATCCCAAACTGGACCTCGCCTTTAAAATCCTCAATGAAAGCAGTACACTCAGCCATGAAACATCTTAACGCACTCACACACCTTGCCCTCATCATGGACGGCAACGGCCGCTGGGCCAACGAACACGGACTCAAACGCATCAAAGGACATGAAGAAGGGGCCGAACGGGTGCGCGACATCACCACCTTTTGTGCCCTCCACCCGACAATCGAAACCCTTACGCTCTATGCCTTCAGTACCGAAAACTGGAAGCGCCCCAAGCTTGAAGTGGAATTTTTGATGAAACTGCTCGACCGCTACCTCAACAAAGAGATCCCGGTGTATATGGAGAACAATGTCCGGATGGAAACCATCGGCGACATCCACCGCTTCTCGCCCACACTGCAGAAAACCATTGCCCGGGTCAAGGAGTCTACCCGCAACAACACCAGCCTCACCCA
>CAZRUT010000225.1:0-2541 GCA_964603215.1 uncultured Nitratifractor sp. | reverse complement strand
CAACCTGACCAAGCGTTTCGGGGGACTGACTGCTGTGAATGACTTGAGTTTTCACGTCACCAAAGGGACCGTGCATGCCATCATCGGCCCCAACGGTGCGGGCAAAACCACTTTGGTCAACATGATTACCGGCGTGTACCGCGCCGACGGCGGTTCCGTCTGGCTGGATGGGGGTGACATCACCAACATCGCCACCGATCAGCTGGTCTATCGGGGGGTATGCCGGACCTTTCAGCACCTCGAAGTGTGTGGCAACATGAGCGTACTGGACAATGTACTGCTTGGATTCGACCGCTACATGACCAAGGGGCTTGTCGCTACGGCATTGCGCACCCGGCGTCTCCGCGAAGATGAACGGCGCTACACCGAGCGGGCCATGCATCTGCTGGGGCTCATTGGCATCGAGCGATATGCCCACACACTGGCCAAAAATCTCTCCTACGGCATCCTCAAAAAGCTGGAAATCATCCGGGCACTGGCCACCAGTCCCGAACTGATCCTGCTCGACGAGCCGGTTGCCGGGCTCAACCCGGCCGAGACCGCTGAAGTCGCCGATCTGATCCGCACCGTCATTGCCGACGAAGTAACCATCATTCTGATTGAACACGACATGAAAATGGTTATGGATCTCTCCGACCACATTACGGTGATGCATTTCGGAAAAAAACTGGCCGAGGGCTCCCCTGTGGACATTCGCAATCACCCCGCCGTGATCGAAGCCTATCTTGGAAAAGGGGATGATGATGGCGCTGCTTGAGATAAAAAGCCTTGCGGTATCGTACGGTAAGATTCGGGCACTTGAGGGGATCGATCTCCGGATCAATGCTGGCCAAATCGTCGCCCTTGTCGGCGCAAACGGTGCCGGCAAGACCACCCTGCTCAAAACCATCAGTGGTTTGGTCACCCCTGTTTCGGGACGCATGCAATTCGACGGCGGCGACATCACCCACCTCCCCTCCGACAAGCGGGTAGCCGGCGGAATTGCCCAGGTCCCGGAGGGACGGGGACTTTTTGGGGTATTGAGTGTCGAAGACAATTTGCTGCTCGGTGCCTATACCAGCCGTGACAAAGGGGTTGCCGGACGCCTTGAGTCGGTGTACCGCCGCTTCCCCGATTTGCGGGAAAAGCGGCGGGAATATGCCGGGACGCTCAGCGGCGGACAGCAGCAGATGGTGGCTGTGGGACGGGCGCTCATGAGCCGCCCCAAGCTGCTCCTGCTTGATGAGCCGAGTATGGGGCTGGCCCCCATCATTGTCGATAAAATTTTTGCTGTTATGCGTGAACTCAACGCCGCCGGAACCACCCTGTTTCTCGTTGAGCAAAATGCCCGGCTTGCACTCAAAAACTCCCACCATACCTACGTCCTCGAAAATGGCCGCATCGCTACCCACGGGCCTTCGTCGGCACTCCTGAATGATGCCGCAATCCAGGAAGCCTACCTCGGCGGATAGTTTCCTGAACGTGTACCCCGGAGGGCCTTGCCTGCAGGCATTCAGGGTCGCGTCCGGACGACAGTGCCATTCCGGAATGGCACTGGATCAGCGGCGGATTTTTGCGCGGTAAAAGGCAGCGGCTTTTGGTTTGTTTCTGGCCGCATAATATTGGGCAAGTTGTTCGTAGTGCGCATTTTGTTCTTGACGAAGCTGCACCAGCAGTGTCTGGGCCTTGGCGCGGTAGGGGGTGTGGTGGTACAGGGCAAGAAATGCTTTGGCGGTATGGCGGGTCTGCTCCGCGACACGGTCATCGTGTGTCTGGATGTATTGCAGGATGCCAATCCGAATCCACAGGTATTCCACTTCGGCCCGCTGATGCCCCGAGGGGAAATCCCGTCGGTACTCGTTGCAGTAAAACATTGCGAGACGATATTCCCGGGCCGTCATGTGCCTGCGAATCATCGCCACGATCATCGGAGGGATTTTGGGGGAGTTTGCATGGGCATCACGGTACGCAACATACCCATCATCGGTCAAAACGTACGCAGAGGACGTTTGGTCGGAACGGTTGTGTTCGCGGGATGGGAGACCCGGCTCCTCTGGCGCCACGGAACATCCGGAAATCCCCACCAATAGAACAATAGGCAATATGGCACCGCGATGTTTCATCGCCTACGATCCATCCTGTCCGACGATCTGGGCATAGCCGGTCTCTTTGGCGATGCGGATGGTCAAATCGTCTTCTCCGTCCTCAAACCGAAACGTAATCCGGCAATCACGGGCCATCAGTTTGCTGAAGTCGTTGGTCGCCGTAAAAATATCCACATAGGGTCGTCCGAGATGGTCAAAAGCGATGTGCTGGCCCGCGTTAGCGCACCCACCGGCAAAGGTAATACGGTCAATACTGTACTTGCGACCAATGAAAATATTGGGACTCTCATCCGCATCGATGGTACTGTCACCGCCGAGGTTCCACATGTATTTCTGGTTGGCGGGGTCGATGGCGGCATCGGCCTTGGAAATGTTGCCGGCATTTTTGGCCATGTTGCTCCCCACTGTATAGAACCAGCGTGTTTTGCCTCCTTCGGTGTATGAAGAAAAGCGGATT
>CAZRUT010000224.1:0-2553 GCA_964603215.1 uncultured Nitratifractor sp. | reverse complement strand
CGAGGGCGGCCCAATTTGCCTGTTGCTGCAGGACTTGATCGGTGAGGCGTTCGCGGGTGATATCCTGGATGTTGGCGACGATGGCAATGTTGGCAACATCCCGTGTCGTCCCAAAAGACACCCGTGCCGGAAAAGCGTCTCCGTGTGCATTGGTGACCTCCAGTTCGATGGTGTCTCCATCACCGTGGATTTTGAGTTCATTCAGGAGCCCGTCAACCCCCTGATTGCGCAGAATGCGGTATTCACTTGGGAGAATTTTGTGAAAAAACGGCCGACCCAGCATTGTCTCTTTGGTATAGCCGAAAATCTTTTCGGCCATGCGGTTGTAGGTCTGGATGATGTAATTATGGTCGAGGGTGATGATGGCGTTGGTGTTGGATTCGATGACCGCATCGGAGTATTCTTTTTGTGAGATCAGTTCCCGGGTATATTGTCGGATTCTCCGGTTGGCCGGCATAAAGATTAACAGCGCTTCAAAAAACAGGGTTACCAGTGTCGACAGGAAGATCAAAAGCTCCACCTGTTTGAGGCGACGGGTGTTGCGATCGGATTCGGTCAGGTATTGATCGACCGCCCGGCCGAGATCTTGCATGAGCGGATTAGAGTGGGTGAGCAGATACGTGAGGCTCCGTCCGTCCCGCGTGCGGTAAAAATGGTCGGCCTCCTGAAGGTAGGTGCGGACTTTGCGGTCGAGCGCCATCGGTGGATCGGCATAGGTAGCTTTGAGTTCCGGCGGCATGGGTGCTGCGATGAGTTTCTCATGGGCGCTGCGCATCTGGTCAGTGACGTTTTTGAGTTGCTTGATCTTGTAATAGATGGCAAAGAAGGCGATTTTCTGGGTCAGAATTTTTTGGCGGCTGCTGAGGCTGATCATCCGGCCATTGTTGGCCTGAGAAGTGATCAGCTGGTTGAGGTTGACATATGCCAGTGCGGAGAGGAGGGCGATCAGCGAGAGGGCAACCACATACCGTTTGGTAAAATTAATGGGTTTGAGCATGGGCATTCTCCGCATGATGAACCTCTGTTGGGGAGGTTGTGGTATCATTATACACGCCAAATGATAAGGCAACCCTAATGATCGATGAAACTTATGAGATTTTGCTGCGTCAGAGTACGTTGCTGCTTGCCGAAGACGAAGCACGCCTGCGTGAGAGTTTTCGGCGCCTGCTTTTGCTTTATGTCCGTGAAGTGTACACCGCCGAGGACGGAGAGCACGCCTATGCGCTCTATCGGGAGCACCGACCCGACATCATCATCACCGACATCAAAATGCCCCGCCTCAATGGCTTGGAACTGGTCAAACGCATTCGGATGAAGGACCAGGAGACACCCATCGTGGTTACCAGTGCATATACCGATCAGGACTACCTGATGGCGTCGATCAAACTGTCTCTGGTCGAGTACCTGATCAAACCGGTCAAAGAGAGTGCCCTCTCGCGTGTGTTGACCGAATGTGCAAAAAAACTGCACCAACGCCACCACACCCGTGTGCCCATTACCGAGACCATTGCCTACGATATTGAGAATAAAATATTTATCCACGACGGCACGTCCATTACTCTGACGGCCAAAGAGGTTGAATTGGTGGAGCTGCTGCTGGCACACCGGGGAAACCTCGTCACCAAACAGGCCATCGAGGAAGCAATTTATATCTATGAAGAGGCACCGCCTTCGGCGCTAAAGAATCTCGTATTCAAACTCCGCAAAAAACTGCCCGGTGATGTGATCGAGACGGTCGGCAAACTGGGGTACATGATCGTGACACGATAGTCTCTTTTGGGTCGTTTTTTTTTGGCGACCCAAAAGAGACCCGTACTGCGCTATAATTCCGATACGTTAATGCGCGTTGTTTTTTGTGCCAATTGATGTGCATCAAAGGTGGCGCCAAAAAACAATGGTACATTATCGTTGTGTGACTTAATCTTATCAGGAGGAAAACATGAACCACAAGCTTCACAAGCTTTCGGCACTGCTTTTGGGTTCGGCCATTGCGGCTACGACGGCATTTGGTGCGTCCGAACTCGACAAAGTAATGCACGCACGGCATTTGACGCAGAAAGATTTACTTGCTGCGGCCAAAACCTACACCCCCAGCGGCGGACGGGACAAATATATTGTCTTCAGTTCCGGCGGACAATCGGGGCAGATCATTGTGTATGGCGTCCCTTCGATGCGCATCCTCAAATACATCGCGGTCTTTACCCCCGAGCCATGGCAAGGATGGGGCTACGATGATGACACCAAAGCGATTCTCAAAGAAGGCAACATTCGCGGCAAAGCCATCACCTGGGGCGACACCCACCACCCGGCGATCTCTGAGACCGACGGCAAATATGACGGCAAGTGGCTGGCAATCAACGACAAGGCCAACCCACGCCTTGCGATCATCGATTTGAGCGACTTTGTCACCAAGCAGATCGTCGTCAACCCGGTATTCAAATCCGACCACGGCGGGGCTTTCTTCACCCCCAATTCCGAGTACATTCTCGAAGCATGTCAGTATGCTGCTCCGCTGGACAACAACTATCATCCGATCGGAGAGTATGCCGAGAC
>CAZRUT010000223.1:0-2561 GCA_964603215.1 uncultured Nitratifractor sp. | reverse complement strand
ATCCGTGGCCGCATCGGTCCGGCGGACCAGGCGCAATGCGCGCCGCATTTCAAAGCGCGCAAACTCCTCTTGCAGTGCCGCAAGGTAATTGCGCCGCTCAAAACGGTACCGTTCCCAATCGCACGACACAGAAACATCGCGGCGCAAGGTCACAAGTTTGCGCGAAAGAAATGCCATCTCTTTCGATGCGACGAGGAGATTCTGAATGCGCGGTGTCCCCGCCTCGTCAAGGTGCGCATAGATTGCCTCAAGCGTATGAAACCGGTTGATGAGTTTGGCAGCCCCTTTTTGACCGATCCCTTTGACGCCGGGCACGTTGTCGGCGCTGTCCCCCACGATCGCCTGAAAATCGATAAAATCACGGGGATGCACTGCAAATTTTTCCTGGCAGCCTGCTGCGTCAATCTCTTTTTTCTTGATCGCATCGACGATCACCACCTTCCGATCGTCGATCAGCTGATACAGGTCTTTGTCGTGGGAGACGATCTTCACCCGCATGCCCGCCTCCACAGCGCATCGGGTGATGGTGGCAATCACATCGTCGGCTTCGAATCCGTCGGCTGCGACGTTGGCAAACCCCATGGACTCGATCCACGCAATGGCCACAGGCAGTTGTCGGACCAAATCTTCCGGCGGCGGAGGTCGGTGGGCCTTGTAGGCATCGTAGAGTGCATTGCGAAACGTCGGCCCTTTGCTGTCAAGTGCAAAAACAAGATAATCGGTCGCGTGTGCCTGCTCCAGCTGATGAATCATGTTGATAAACCCGGTCAGCAATCCGGTCGGAAACCCTTCGGAATTGCGCAACGGCGGCAGCGCGTAGTAGGCACGGAAGAAAAACCCGAATGTGTCAATGATGGTCAATGTCTGCATGCGTGCCCCTCAAATATGATCGGAATATTTTACCCAACTTGTTGTTAGAGCCGGCACGGTTAATACTTGGTATACCCATTTTGGGTATCATAGCGCTCACACATCGTCATGGCAAGGTGAATTGCAGATGAAAAAGAAAACATCTCCACACGATACATCTGATGTCTATTTGGAAACGGTCCGCAAACGCCGCAAACCGACCCCGAAGGATGTGGCACCCCGTACCAAACGCTTTCGTGAATCCCTCGATCCCCATTCACCCCGTGAACGTTTTTCCCGTTTTTTACACCAGGATATCGGTTCGGATGGTTTCAGCTTTGTCCCGGCCCAATACGTCGGCGTTACTTTTTTTGCTATATTTTTGATTGTCCCCAAACTGCTTGGGATGGGATTTTTCTTCTTCTATATCAGCGGTGGACATGCCAATCTCTATGCACAGGTCCATACCGGTGATCCACTCCTTGACTGGGTCATCGGGTACGAAATCTTTGCTGCTATAGTCCTGCTGATCATCGGCAGAAATCTGTACGAAGCCCTCACGCAGTAGTCTCCAGACGGCCACTGGCCAAAAACTTCCCGGTATAGCTTCCGGTCGATGCCCACTCCTGCGCCAGCACCTCCGGTGTCCCCGTGGCCACGATTTGGCCTCCCTTGTTACCACCTTCGGGGCCCATGTCGATAACCCAATCGGCATTTTTGACCAGATCGAGGTTGTGCTCAATGACGATCACACTGTTGCCCAGATCCACCAGATGGTGCAGGACACCGGTGAGGCGATCCACATCGGCAAAATGAAGCCCCGTGGTGGGTTCGTCGAGAATATACAGGGTGTTGCCGGTGTCTTTGCGGCTGAGTTCTTTGGCCAGTTTGATCCGCTGTGCCTCGCCGCCGCTGAGGGTGGTTGCATTTTGTCCCAGCGTGATGTACTCCAGTCCGACGGAGCGCAATGTATCGAGTTTGACCGCGATGACAGGGATCGCTTTGAAAAATTCCAGCGCATCCGCCACACTCATCGCCAGAACATCGGCGATGCTTTTGCCCCGGTAATGGACTTCGAGCGTCTGTTCGTTGTAGCGGCTCCCCCGGCACGTATCGCAGGTCACCAGCACATCAGGGAGAAAATGCATCTCGATCTTGATTTGTCCGTCGCCCTGGCATTTCTCGCAGCGCCCCCCTTTGACATTGAAACTGAACCGCCCTACTTTGTAGCCGCGCAATTCGGCCTCTTTGGTTTGGGCAAAAAGCTTGCGGATCTCATCCATGATGCCGGTGTAGGTGGCCGGATTGGATCGGGGTGTTCGGCCGATGGGGCTCTGGTCAAGGTAAATCACTTTATCCAAATGCTCCAATCCTTCGACGGTAACGCCGTCGATCCGGTTGACCTTCTTGGCATGGTTGAGGATTTGCCGGGCGACCGGCAGCAGGGTTTGGAGAATCAGTGAGCTCTTGCCAGACCCGCTCACGCCGGTGACGCAGACGAAATTGCGCAGGGGGATGCGGGCGGAGAGATTTTTGATGTTGTTCAGTGTCACCCCGGAAATTGCAAGCCAGTCATGCTGGGGGCGATTGTGGGGATAGTCAATCGTCTTTTTTCCGTACAGGTAGTCAGCAGTCAGCGTCCGGGCGCGGGCCAGTTTTTTGGCCGGACCGGCAAACA
The DNA here is from genome assembly GCA_964603215.1 of uncultured Nitratifractor sp. Classification (GTDB taxonomy): domain Bacteria; phylum Campylobacterota; class Campylobacteria; order Campylobacterales; family Sulfurovaceae; genus S017-3. The sequence goes on along the minus strand of CAZRUT010000223.1, from coordinate 34 downwards.
CCACTTCGCCGCCATACGCACCGGCACCCGGACC
>CAZRUT010000222.1:0-2587 GCA_964603215.1 uncultured Nitratifractor sp. | reverse complement strand
TACGACCCACTCCTCTCCGACAACCGGGTTTTGGCTCTTGATCGCTATTGCGGTGCTCAGTCTGCTGGCAATCGTGTCCCGCAAAAAGGCCATGAAGCAGATGGCCGAAGAAGCCACGGCCTAAGCGGCCCGGTATCGCATCACACAAAGCATGGAGCATAGGATTTGAAACGAGCAGGTTTGGTTTTTGCCGTAATGTTCGGTACCCTGTCGGCGGGCAACACGCTGCAACACGCGATCGATGCCGCTCCGTCGGGCGCCCGTCTGGAGTTGCCGGCGGGGGTTTATCGAGGCAACATTGTCATCAACAAGCCGCTCATTCTCGACGGGAAAAACCAACAGGCGATTATCGAGGGAGACGGCAACGGAACGGTGATCCAGATTCACAGTTCTTTTGTGACCGTGCGCAATGTGATCATCCGCCACAGCGGCGCCGAGCATGAGCGGGTTGATGCGGGCATTGCGGCCAAAAAATCCCGCCATCTCACTCTGACACACAATCGGATCGAAGACTGTCTGTTCGGGATCGACTTGCAGCAGGTGGACGAATCGAATATCAGCGATAACTGGATCACGTCCAAACCGTTTGCGCTGGGTTTGCGGGGGGACGGGGTGCGCCTCTGGTACAGCAACGACAACCTGCTCAGCCACAATACGCTGATCCGCTCCCGTGATTTTGTCGTGTGGTACAGCAACGGCAACCATATCGAGCACAATTACGGCGAGTGGGGCCGTTATTCGCTCCATTTTATGTACACCGGAAAAAATTATGTCGATTACAATGTGTACAAGCACAACACCGTCGGGATCTTTTTTATGTACTCGCGCGATACGATTGCCGTTGGCAATGTGATTGAAAATTCGATGGGGACGACGGGATTGGGAATCGGGATGAAGGATGCGACCAATTTTACGCTCCGGGATAATAAAATCCTTTATTGCGCCCGGGGACTGTTCATTGACCGTTCGCCGTTTGAGCCGGGTGAGACCAACCGGATTGAACACAATGCGATTCTCTACAACAGTGAAGGGGTGCACTTCCATTCGCTCAGTCTCCACAACATCCTCAAAGGAAACATCCTCAAAGGAAACATCGAAACAGTGGTCAACGACTCCTACAACACCAAAGTAACGGAGAACCAGTGGGACGGAAACTACTGGGACGACTACGAAGGGTTTGACCAAGATCATGACGGCGTGGGCGATACCCCTTATACTTTGTTTTCGTATGCCGACAAAGTATGGATGCTCAATCCCAACGTGAAGTTTTTTTATGGATCGCCGGTGATTTCGATCTTGAATTTTTTGGCGAAACTGGCCCCCCTTTCGGAGCCGGTACGTCTGTTGACAGATACACATCCCAAAATGATGGAGGGAAAATCTTCATGACTCCCGAAGAAAAAAAACGACGCAATTTTATGAAGCAGGCTACAGGATTGGGCGTGATCGGTGCCGCAGCCATCGCGGGCGTATATGCAGCCCCAAAGCTGATCGAAACAGACCCCATCCTGCGTCCGCCCGGCGCAGTGGATGAAGCCAGCTACCTCAACCTGTGCATTAAATGCGGCCAATGCCTCCAGGTGTGCCCGTACGACAGTATTCAACTCGAAGATGCTGCCAACGGTGCCAGTTTCGGCATGGCCTACATCGATCCCACTCAGCGGGGATGCTATCTGTGCGAAGCCTTCCCGTGTGTGCTGGCCTGTCCGACCGGTGCGCTGGATCATGAACATGATCAAATCGAAATGATTCATATGGGGGTGGCACGTGTTGCCAGTGAACATGCCTGCCTCGCCCTGAAAAAAGAGCCGGTTCCGGATCATGCCATTGATGCCATCTACGACCACACGAAGATCCTCAGCGCCGGAGAGCATACAGCCCACAAGGTGGTGCGGCGCGGTGACGAAAGTGAAAAAGAGGACCTTCAGAAAAAGCTGCTTGAACGCCTGGATGCATTTCGGGGCGGAGACAAACAGTGTACGATCTGCGCCGACCTGTGTCCACTGCATCCCGATCCAAGCACGGCAATCGGTATGGTGGCCAAAAACGGCGGCTTTATTCCCGAGATACGGGAAGCGTGTGTCGGATGCGGTGCCTGCGTCGAACTCTGTCCGACACAGGTGATAGAGATCATCCCGCGCGCTACCTACGACACTATTTACACACAAGGAAAAACCCATGCCTAATATGCACTACACAGCCATCCTGCTTGCCGGAGCGTTGATTGTGGGAGGATGCGAAAGCACGCACGATACGCCTCCGTCCGAGACCACTGCCCCCCAAAAGCGCGCTCCTGCTGCGATCAAAGTAACCGCCCATGCCGTCAAAACCGACGTCAAAGAAGGTCCATCCAAAGAAAACAGCGGACAATTCTATTATGCCTACAACAAAGAAAAAAACAGCACATACAACAGTGAAGAAAACAAAGTCCGCACCACCATCGATGCCTATCTGCACATCCGCTCTCCATATGAGCGGGTGCGCATCACGATGATGATTCAGCGGCTGAGCAAAGATTATGTCATCAAATGCTCCCCATGCCACGACGACTATGCCAACGGTGTCATCGGTCCCTCATTACTGGGCA
>CAZRUT010000221.1:0-2603 GCA_964603215.1 uncultured Nitratifractor sp. | reverse complement strand
GGCCCCTGGTGTTGGCCCCACCACCCGTGTGGCGGCCAACGGTACCGGGGACAAGGCCCCCGGGACTCAGCCCGACAAACCGGCCTCGACAACGACACCGAGTCGCGCCACACTCTGCACCGTACACGCGGCGACATTCTCCCTGACACTCGATACTCTTGGGCGCATCAGCAGCACCCATCTCCTCGAAAAAAAATACGCCACCGAAGCCGGAGAAGCACTGGAGCTTTTTGATCAAAAGCAGGTCCACCCGCTGGAGATGCGTTTCACCGATCCGGCACGCAACACTGAAGCGTTCACGACCCTCTATACCGCATCGGCAGCGACACTCAATCTCGCCGACAAGCCCCAATCGGTCATCCTGACCCAGAAACTGACGGGACTGACGGTGACGAAGCGGCTCACATTTTATCCCGACGGCCATTACGACCTGAACATCAATCTGGACAAACCGGCAGCATACTTCCTCACCCCCGGACACCGTCCCGAAGCCGATCATGCCCGCTATCTGCTGGTGCGCGGTGCGCTGATCCGTGATGCCAAAGGGATCGTCACAACCGTCGAAGACGAAAAAGCCAAAGAAACTGTTCGGATTGATCAGGCCACCATCCTCTCGGCTTTTGACCGCTACGCAGCATCCATCTTCTACCGATTTGATGCTCCGTTTGCAGCCGTTTTGACCGCTGATAAACAGCAAAATCCTCTGGGATTTGTTGCAGCAAAAGGCTCGTTGAATCTCCACGGCTACATCGGCCCCAAAGAATACCGCACCCTCCAAAAACTGAATCCGGCACTGACCGATGCCATCGAATTCGGGTGGTTTACCTTCCTTTCGAGGCCCTTTTTCAAAGTGATGGTCTGGATCCATGACTACATCGGAAACTGGGGCTGGGCGATTGTCCTGTTTACCCTGCTGGTCAAACTGATCCTCTTCCCGCTTTCGTTCAAAGGGATGATGTCGATGCAAAAAATGAAAGAGCTCGCCCCCAAAATGAAGGCGCTCAAAGAGAAATACAAAGGCGACCCCGCCAAACTCAACCAGCAAACCATGCAGCTGTACAAAAAACACGGCGCCAATCCGATGGGCGGATGCCTGCCGATGCTGCTGCAGATTCCAGTCTTTTTTGCCCTCTACCGCGTCTTGCTCAACGCTGACGAACTTCAGGGGGCACCCTGGATCGGCTGGATTACCAATCTTGCCGACAAAGACCCCGTGTACATTCTGCCGGTATTGATGGGGGTGAGCATGTGGTTTATGCAAAAGGTCCAGCCCAATACCATGACCGATCCGATGCAGCAAAAAATCTTCCAGTGGTTCCCAGTGATTATGACATTCTTCTTCCTCACGTTCCCGGCAGGACTCGTGCTCTACTGGCTGACCAATAACCTGCTTTCGATCGGACAACAATACATTATCAACCGCGCCTGGGCAAAACACAAACAACAATCCAACACCGACGCGGCCGAATAACCAAAGGATTTTATCAATGAAAAAAATTGAGGCCAAAACGCTCGATGCAGCGTACGCGAAAGCGGCGGAAGCATTTGATTGCTCCGTGACGGATTTGGAATATGAAATTATTCAGTACCCCCGCAATGGTTTTCTGGGATTTGGGACCAAAAATGCGGTGATTGTGGCCAGCTGCCGAACCCGCCGGTCACCTGACAAAGTGCCACAAAAAAGCCGCCAAAAATCTGTACAGCACGCAAGCGAAAAAACCCCTTTGGACACGGTGTCCCCGGAGCAAAAATCTCCCGAAACACCCGCATCCCAATCCGCCGATTTCCCGGAGGACATCCCGTCAGACAAGCCGACGCAAACACACACTGCATCCCCCACGCCCCCCACAAGTGAAACAGCGATCCTCAACGGATTTTTTGATGCACCGTCCGGCCAGAGTACTCCGGAAGTCCCGCAAAAAGATACACCGTCTGCACACCCGAAAAACAAACCTGCTCCCGCCTACGATGCAAAAAAACTCGGTCCCGTGATCGAGGAAAAACTGTCTGCGCTCATGCGCGCAGCCTGTTTCGGCATCGACACGGTCGAAGTGGACGTCGTCGACGGCACTGCATATATCTTCATCGACGGTGAAGATGCCGCCCTGCTCATCGGAAAAGAGGGGTACCGCTACAACGCCATCTCATACCTCCTGTACAACTGGCTTCACAATGAATACGGCCTCTTCATCAAGTTGGAGATTGCCCAGTTCCTCGCCTCGCAACAGGAAATGATCCGCAACTACATTCAGCCGGTCATCGAACACATCCATCAGGAGGGATGGGGCAAAACGCGGCCACTCGACGGCATTCTTGTGCACATCGCACTCGAGCAGCTGCGCGAAGAATTCCCCCACAAATACGTTGCCATCAAGCGCACCCGAAACGGCGAGCGCTACGTGTTGGTCAACGCATTCAACAAACGGGCATGACCGACACAATTGCTGCCATCGCCACCGCAGGCGGGATCGGCTCCATCGCTATTGTGCGGCTAAGCGGCCCCGATGCCCCCGCTATTGCACGGCACATTGCACCCCGGGCATCTCTGCGCCCCCGGCTGGCCGATCTGGCCCCCTTCTTTGACCGGGAAGGGAATATGATCG
>CAZRUT010000220.1:0-2615 GCA_964603215.1 uncultured Nitratifractor sp. | reverse complement strand
CCCACGGCTCCAAACCCAGCTTCTCGGGCAAAAACTATCAGAGCTTCACCTACGGTGTGGAGCGCGACGGACGCATCGATTACGACAAGGTCATGGAAATCGCCCGTATCACACAGCCGGATATTATTGTCTGCGGTGCCAGTGCCTATGCCCGCGAAATTGATTTTGCCGCATTCCGGGACATTGCCGATGCCGTCGGGGCATATCTCTTTGCCGACATCGCCCATATTGCCGGCCTGGTAGTCGCCGGAGAGCATCCCAGCCCCTTTCCGTATGCCGATGTCGTCACCACCACGACCCACAAAACCCTCGCCGGACCGCGCGGCGGCATGATCCTCTCCAACGACGAAGCCATTGCCAAAAAAATCAATGCTGCCATCTTCCCCGGCACCCAGGGCGGCCCGCTGGTGCATGTCATCGCAGCCAAAGCGGTCGGTTTCAAACACAACCTTGCTCCGGAGTGGAAAACCTACGCCAGACAGGTCAAAGCCAATGCCAGAGTTTTGGCCGATGTCCTGGCGCAGAGGGGATACGATATTGTCAGCGGCGGCACCGACAATCACCTGGTGCTTGTGAGCTTTTTGGATCGATCCTTCAGTGGAAAAGATGCCGATACGGCACTGGGCGCTGCCGGAATTACGGTCAACAAAAACACCGTACCGGGTGAGACACGCAGCCCGTTTGTCACCAGCGGCATCCGGATCGGTTCGCCGGCCCTCACCCGCCGCGGCATGGGCGAAACCGAATTTAAAATCATCGCCCACAAAATCGCCGATGTATTGGATCACATTGACGACCACGCTCTCCATGCCGCAATCAAAACGGAAATGAAAGCGCTCGCCAACCGTTTCGTCCTCTATGACCGCCCGATCTATTGATGGAGGGATATGCAATACTCCGGATTAACCGAGGTTAACGCGACTTCTGCTATAATCACTCCAACCGTTCTGTTTGGGAATTTATTGTCGGGAGTGCAACCATGAATGACCACCATTTGGATGATTTGATTATCGGCGATCCGGAGCCCGGCTCCAAAACCTCCAAAATGGTATTGACCCTCATTGCGCTACTGATTGTCATCGCTATTGTCGGACTGATTTTATGGGCACTTCTGTTTGGCTCAGGCGATAGCGAATCGACCATACCGCTTCCTGCAAGTCCCCAACAAAACATGCAAAAACTCGATCCGGGACTGGCACCCCTGACGCCCCAAAAAGATACAGAACCTGTCTCGACTCCCCCCGCCGTCCAGAAGCCGGCCGTACCCCGGCCGAAGCCAAAACCAAAACCAATACCAAAACCCCTGACGCCGGTCGCAGCACAAACGGCACCCGATGTTTCCCCTGCGCCGGTGCAATCGGCTCCTTCCCCATCGGTACCGCCCAAAAAGGGGACGCTCATCCGCAATACAGACAAGCCGATCTACTACGTTCAGGTGGGCGCGTTCAAACGCGACCCCAGTCCGCGCTTCATGAAGAAGCTCAAAATGGCCGGCTTTACCTTTATCACCAAAAGTGCCAACGGGATCCGCCGGGTACGGGTCGGACCCTACGACAGCAGCGACGAAGCCAAAGCCGCCCTGCCGATCATCAAAGCAAAAATCGGCGTCGACGGCCTGATCGTCAAGTTTTAGCGCATGATCCGATCCCATCTTTTCGATCAGCTTACCCCCGTAGCGCTCTATGGGGAGATCAAGACACGCTTTCCCGATGAAATCACAATGCTGTTTGAAAGCGTGGTCAATACCAGTGACGGCAACTTCAGTTTCATTGCCATCGGAGCCAAAGAACGCCTCAGCTACCGCGACGGCATCAGTCGCTACACGGCACACGATGGCCGTGTCACGACCCTGGAGGATGATCCGTTTACGTTTTTGCAGCGCTACTACCGCGCCATTGATCCGGCTCCTTATCATGCCATGGCCCACGAAGCCGGATTTGGATTTGTCGATGGATTTATCGGATTCATCGGCTACGACATGGTTCAGGTATTTGAGCCGACGCTTCATGCCGATATGGGTGGGCTGAACGATCCGCTCGGAACCCCGGATCTCGATCTGGTACGCCCCAAGCTGATTATCGGCTTTTCGCACAAAAGTGCCCGCCTGACGTTCATCGATCCCGACGACACCCATCCCGAAATGCTGGCATCCGTCGAAGCCCTGATCGACCGCCCCCACCAGCCCCTGCCCATCCAAACGGTCACACTTGAAGGCGAAGGGACTTTTGCGCTCACCCCCGAACGGTTCAAATCCATCGTCCGCGCCGTCAAAGAACATATTCGTGCCGGCGATGTATTCCAAATGCTCCCGTCCAATCGCTACACGCAGATGGGCACCATCGATCCGCTCAGTTTCTACCGGGTCCTCCGGTCCAAAAACCCCTCACCGTACCTCTTTTTGCTGGAATATGAAGATTTTGCCATTTGCGGCTCCAGCCCGGAGGTCATGGTGCGGCTCACCGACGGAGAGATTCTGCTGCGACCCATCGCCGGAACCCGCAGACGGGGCGATACCCCTCAGCGCGACCACGAGTTGGAACTGGAAATGCTCGCAGACCCCAAAGAGTGCGCCGAGCACCTCATGCTGATTGATTTGGGGCGCAACGATGTCAGCC
>CAZRUT010000219.1:0-2617 GCA_964603215.1 uncultured Nitratifractor sp. | reverse complement strand
TGACGGTCAGTATCTACAATCTCGCCACCTATCCGGATGCCTCCAGCCGTGAGCTGGCATGGGCAGCCTCTTTTATCCTCACGATGATTGTGCTGGTGATCAATCTCACTGGTCGGTTTGTGATTAGAAATAAGAAATAAAAAAAGGAATACAATGCCTAAAAAACTTGTTATGGATATACAGGATTTCTCCTTCACCTATGCCGGCGCACCCAAGCCTTCGCTCCGCCACATCAATTTGCCGATCGAAGAGCACAAGATCACGGCACTCATCGGCCCCAGCGGCTGTGGTAAATCCACGTTGTTGCGTGCCATGAATCGGATCCACGACCTCTATGCAGGCAACCAGTATGAAGGCAGAATCGCACTGGCGCAGGCTAACGGTACAATGGAAAATATATTGAATATAAAAAAAGAGAATGATTTTATCCGTCTGCGTCAAGAAGTCGGGATGATTTTTCAAAAGCCGACTCCGTTTCCAATGAGTATCTTTGACAATGTGGCATATGGACTTCGGCTTTCGGGCATCAAAAACAATGCCGAACTGGAAGGGCGGGTCGAAACGGCACTCAAGGGTGCCGCCATCTGGAAAGAAACCAAAGATCGCCTCAAAGAATCTGCGCTGGGAATGTCCGGCGGGCAGCAGCAGCGGCTTTGTATCGCCAGAGCAGTAGCGCTCAAACCACGCATTTTGCTTTTTGATGAGCCCACCTCGGCGCTCGATCCTATTTCGACTGGAGCCATTGAAGAGTTGATTGCAGAACTCAAAGAAGAGCTCTCCGTCGTCATCGTCACGCACAATATGCAGCAGGCAAGTCGGCTGAGTGACTATACGGCCTTTATGTATATTGGGGATTTAATTGAGTACAATAAAACCACCAATATTTTTCTCAACCCCGATCAGAAATTGACTGAAGACTACATCACAGGGAGGTTCGGATAATGCTTGAAAAATACCAAAATATACTCAACAAGTCCCAAAAACGGATTACGGAGCTGGCAAACGATGTTCAGAGCGCGTACGAGGAGGCGCTGGAGGCATTCATCGCCGAAGACGAATCTCGGGCGGCAGAGGCGCGTTCGCGACTTAAAAACGCGCATGACCGTAACAACAAAATCGACAATGAGCTGATTAAAACCCTCGCACTCTTCTCGCCGGAAGCCCGTGACCTGCGTGTCGTTGTAGCCTATTTCAAAATTGCCGGCGAATTGACGCGCATTACCGACTATATCCGCAGCTATGCCAAAAGCATCCGGATGCTGATGGGTAGCGACCTGCCGATGGATACCATTCGCGACAATGCCGTTGTGTTCCAAAAAAGTGCGCTCGGCTCGCTGCGCGCGGCGGTTGCTTCTATTGCAATCGAGGAGGCTTCGGAGGAACTGGAGGAAATTTTCCGCCAGGTCAATGTCGAGGAGAGCAAATGTGACGATATCTTTAATCTCATCGAAAAAGACACCATTCAACAAATCTATGCCACCCCACAATATGCTGCCGATTTGGTTCAGCTTCTGGCCGCCATGCGCAAGATCGAACGCATTTCCGACCGGAGCGTGACCATCGTCAAACTGGTTTATTTCGCGCATCAGGGCGGAAGGCTCAAGCTCTGAGATTTGGTATGGAAAAAACACACATCGTCATCATCGAAGATGAAACCGATTTGCTTGAGCTTGAAGAGTATCATTTGACCAAGGCCGGATACCAGGTAACCGGACTCCTCTCCGCCAAACATGCACAGCAATTGCTGGATGAAGAACCGGTCGATCTGCTGATCGTTGACCGCAACCTCCCTGAAATCGAAGGGAGTGAATTTGTAGCCCGACTGCGTGCTATGGACTACGATGTGCCGGTCGTTTTCGTCAGCGCAAAAGACCAAAGCCATCATATCGAAGAGGGCTTTGATCGCGGTGCAGATGATTACCTGACCAAGCCATTCAATATGAACGAGCTCCTTCTGCGCATTGGTGCCATCCTAAAACGTACCAAGGGAAAGCGGCTTGGCACCCTGACGCACCGCGATATTGTCCTCGATCTGGACCGGCACACCATTTCGATTGGCGGAAAGGGAGTCGATCTGAGCCGCCTGGAGTTTGATTTGCTCCGTTTTTTTCTCCAAAATCCCAATATTGCACTCAGCCGCGATCAATTACTCGACGGTGTGTGGGGCGACGCGGCCACTGCCCAGTACAAAACCGTCAATGTTACCATTAACCGTCTTTTGGCAAAAATCGATCCCGACCGGACGCAACACTACATCGAACCGATTCGCGGAATAGGATATCGTCTGTGCTGAGACTGGATCAACACTATTTTCGTGCCTTGAATCCTCTTTTTTTCGGCACTTTTATCCTTTTGGCTGTGATGGGGTATTTTTTACTGCGTCAAGTTGAGATTGACAACCACCGCACAATGCTTCATAATCTTATGGTGCAGTTTCGCATCACCGGATCCCATCCAATCGATGCATTTCAGTTCAAAGTGATGCATGATCAAAGTGGCGTTCGGATTACGTTCATCGACCGAAAAGGTGTTGTCATCCATGAGACCAATCGCGATCCTGTTGGGATGGAAAACCACCTCAACCGTCCTGAAATTCGCCAGGCGCGTGCACAGGGAT